>NZ_JBHWLR010000014.1:41797-44000 GCF_042731755.1 Promicromonospora sp. NPDC059942 | reverse complement strand
GTGGGGGGTGGGGAGAAGAACCGGCCCCCACCACAACCAAACAAAAAAGGGAGGGGGGGGGGTTTTGGGGTTGGAAACAGGCCAAAAACAAAAAACCCCCAGCACTCAACTTGCCGGCGGGCCGGGCCGGCCGGGTGCCCCGGGGGCGACGGCGTCGGCGGCGCCGTCCTACCCTGCCTGCATGGCAACCGACGACGTCCGCACGCTCACCGAGGCCAAGGCGGTCGCGGCCCTCGCCAACCCGGCCCGCTCGCGCCTGCTCGACTCGCTGACGGCCGAGGGGCCGGCCACGGCGTCGGTGCTCGCCGAGCGGACGGGGCTGGCCGTCGGGAGCATCAGCCACCACATGAAGGTGCTGGCCTCCGCCGCGCTCGTCGAGGAGGCGCCGGAGCTCGCTCGCGACCGGCGCGAACGCTGGTGGCGCCGGGCGGCGCGATCCATCACCTGGGGCCGGTCTACCCTGCCGCCGGACGCGGAGAGCCAGCGTCAGGCGGTGGCCGCCGAGGAGTTCATGCTGGCGCGTCAGGTCGAGCGCGCCCGCACCTGGCTGGAGCGCTCCGAGCAGGACGACGCGTGGAGCAGGGCCGAGCTCTCCACCGACAGCTGGCTGCGCCTGACCCCCGACGAGCTGCAGCAGCTGAGCGACGAGATCAACCAGGTGGTGGGGCGCTGGAAGGAGCGGGGGAGGGCGGCGGCGCCCGACGAGCAGGCCGAGCACGTGTTCCTCTTCGCGCGGGCGTTCCCCTCCCGCCCCTAACCTGCAAGACCTGTTGTACAAGATCTGTTGTACATATACGCTACCCGCATGACCTCCGTCGTGCCCGCTGTCGAGTCAGCGCCCCTGTCCCGCAACCGGGCCTTCGGCCTGCTCTGGCTGGGGGAGGGCGTGAGCGTGGTCGGGAACGCGACGACCAGCGCCCTCCTGCCGCTGCTCGCGGTGACGCAGCTCGACGCCGGGCCGTCCTGGATGGGCCTGATCACCGCGGCGGCCTGGCTGCCGTGGCTCGTCATCGGGCTGCCGGTGGGCGCCTGGGTCGACCAGCTCCCGGCGCGGCCGGTGATGATCGTCGCGAACGTGGCCGCCGCCGTCTCGCTCGCGAGCGTGCCCGTGGCGTTCGCGCTCGGGATCCTCACCCTGACCCAGATCGCGGTGGTCGCCCTGGTGGGCGGCGTCTGCACCGTGTTCTTCCGCACGGCCTACCAGGTGTTCCTGCCCGAGGTGGTGCCCGCCGGCCAGCTCGAGGCGGCGAACGCGCGCCTCTTCGGCACCGAGTCCGCGGCGAACGTGGCGGGGCCCGGCCTCGGCGGCCTGCTGGCGCAGTGGCTGACGGCGGCGCTCGGGCTCGCGCTCGACGCGGCGACGTTCCTCTGGTCGGCGGTGTGCCTGTGGCGCATCCGGCCGGCGCGCGCCGTAGCCCCGCCGTCCGGCCCGGCCGAACCGCTGGTGGCGCGCATCCGGGAGGGCATCGACCTGGTCCGCCGCGACCGCTACCTCCCGTGGTTCGTGGGCATGGGCGGCGCGTCGAACTTCGGGCTCACCGGCTACGGCGCGCTCCTGGTGCTGTTCCTGGTGCGCGATCTCGGGCTGACGGAGTCAGGGGTCGGCGCGGTGCTCGCGCTCGCGGGGGCCGGCGGGGTGCTCGGCGCCGTCGTCGCCCCGTTCCTGAGCGCGCGCCTCGGCAGCGGGCGGGCCTCCACCGTCCTGCTCGTGGTCTCCGGACCCACGGCCCTGCTCGTGGGGGCGGGCCTGCCGGGGTGGGGCGCGGCGATCAGCGGTGCCGGCGGGTTCCTGGTCGGCCTGTGCGTGGTCGCGGGCAACGTGATCCGCAACGCGTGGCGGCTGCGCTACGTGCCCGCCGGGCTGCGGGGGCGCGTGATGACGGTGATGCAGGTCGTGAACTTCGGCACCATGCCGGTGGCCGGCGTCGTCGCGGGCTGGCTCGGCGGGATGCTCGGGGTCCGCGAGACGATCCTGCTCATGGCGGGGGTGCACTGCCTCGCCGCGTGGAGCGTCCTCGTCTCGCCGCTGGCGCGCCTCCGCGAGCTGCCCGCAGGCCAACTGGGCGGCTGACGGGCTGTGGGGTCCCACCAAAACGAACGCGGGTGTGGGGGGGGGTTTGGGGGGGGGAGGGGGGAGAAACACGACGGAGACAGAGGGGAGAGGGGACAAAAAGGAGGGGGGCGTGGTGGTCGGCAAGGAAGG
>NZ_JBHWLR010000014.1:0-41787 GCF_042731755.1 Promicromonospora sp. NPDC059942 | reverse complement strand
GTGGACCACACAACAACGCCGGTGTGTTGGGTTAACGCGGGGGCCCCAAACCCCCCCCCACACCCGCGTTCAACTACGTGCGGCCCAACCCGGCCGGAGCGGCGTCAGGCGCCTGCCGGGACCTTTTCCGCCTGGGCGAGCTGGGTGGCGTCGTAGTCCACGCCGCCGCCGAGGCTCGGCATCATCGAGGTGAGCTGCGGCTTCCACTCGGCGTACTTCGCCGGGAAGCAGCGCTCCAGCAGGCCGGTCATGGCGGCGACGGCGGTCGAGGCGCCCGGGGAGGCGCCCAGCAGGCCGGCGATGGTGCCGTCCTGGGCCGCGACGACCTCGGTGCCGAACTCCAGCACGCCGCCCTTGCCCTTGACCCACTTGATGACCTGGACGCGCTGACCGGCGGTGATCTTCTCCCAGTCGGCGGGCTGCGCCGTCGGCATGAACCGCTGCAGCTCGTGGAACTTGGTCTCCGGCGCGGCGGCGACCTGGCCGACGAGGTAGCCGGTGAGGTCGAGGTTCTTCACGCCGGCCCCGAGCATCGAGAACACGTTGTGCACGCGCAGCGACGTGATCAGGCCCAGGTACTTGCCCTTCTTGAGGTACTTGGGGCTGAACCCGGCGTAGGGGCCGAACATGAGGTAGCTCTTGCCGTCCACGATGCGCGTGTCCAGGTGGGGCACGGACATCGGCGGGGCGCCGACGTCGGCCTTGCCGTAGACCTTGGCGTTGTGCTGGGCGACGAGCTCGGGGTTGGCGGTGCGCAGGAACTCGCCCGAGATCGGGAAGCCGCCGTAACCGCGCGCCTCCTTGATGCCCGACGCCTGCAGCAGCGGCAGCGCGCCACCGCCCGCGCCGACGAAGACGAACTTCGCGGTGACGGTGCGACGCCGGGTGCCGGCGTTCCAGGAGCGGTCGTTCAGGGTCAGGCGCCAACGGCCGTCCCGCAGCTTCTTGAGCCCGCGCACCTCGTGGTTCACGTGCAGCTCGGTGTTGTGCGCGGTGGCGAAGCCGATCAGCTTCTTGGTCAAGGAGCCGAAGTCGACGTCGGTGCCCGCGGCGGCGCGCGTGGCCGCGATGGGCTCGTCGGCGTCGCGGTCCAGGGTCATCAGCGGGGCCCACGAGCCGATCACGGCGGGGTCGGAGCTGAACTCCATGTCGCTGAACAGCGGGTGGACGCTGAGCGCCTCGTAGCGCCGGCGCAGGAAGTCCACGTTGTCGGCGCCGCGCACGAACGTCATGTGCGGCGTGACGTTGATGAAGTCGGTGCCCTCCATCAGGCCGGCGGTGAGCAGGTGGTTCCAGAACTCGCGGGAGGTGTGGAACTGCTCGTTGATCTTCACCGCCTTGGAGATGTCGACGGAGCCGTCCTTGCGCTCCGGCGTGTAGTTCAGCTCGCAGAGCGCGGAGTGGCCGGTGCCCGCGTTGTTCCACGGGTTCGACGACTCGAGCGCGACCTCGTCGAGGCGCTCGTAGATCCCGACACGCCAGGTCGGCTCAAGGATCGTGAGCAGCGCGCCAAGGGTGGCACTCATGATCCCTCCGCCGATCAGCGCGACGTCGACCTCTTCGGAGGGACGCGGGGCTGTCTGGAGGTAAGAAGTCACGCTCAGAAAGATAGCGCGCTTGTGAAAAGCGGAACGAGCGCTGTGGCATGAATCACGTGATGTGTACCGTGACCTCGCTCACGGTATGGGCGCGGCGCGCCGGGGGACGGCGCCGCCCGCTCGGCGCGCGTCAGCGGACCGTCTGCGGCCCGAGCACCGACAGCAGCCGCAGCTTCTCGTGGCTCTCGCTGCCGGGCAGGGCCGTGTAGACGAGCAGCCGGTGCGACTGGTCCGGGTCGAGGAGGGACTGGCACGTCAGCTCCAGCGCCCCGACCTCCGGGTGCACGAAGTGCTTCACCTCGTGCGGGCGGACGCCGATCTCGTGGGCCGCCCAGACCTCGCGGAACTCCGCGCTGCGCTCCAGGAGGATCTCGGCGTACCGCGCGGCCCGGGAGCCCGGCCCGCGGACGGTCGCGATCTCGCGCAGGCCCGAGGCGAACATCCGCGTCAGGAACGGGTGCTCCTGCGGCGCGTAGAGCGCCCGGGTGGCCGGGTCGGTGAACCAGCGGAAGCCGATGCTGCGCTCCGGCCCGGTGTAACCGGTCGTGTCCCCGGTCAGGGCCACGCCCATCGGCGTCTGCCGCAGGGTCTCGCCGAGCTCGGTGACGATCTCTGCGGGGGTGTCGTCGAGCCGGTCGAGGATGCGCAGCAGCCCGGGGCTGATGTGCTCGCTGGTGGTGCCGCGCACCGGCGGGTGGTGTCCGGCCAGCCGGAACAGGTGGTCGCGCTCGTCCAGCGACAGGTGCAGGCCCTGCGCGATCGACGCGATCATCTGCTCGGACGGGTGGGGCCCGCGCTCGCGCTCCAGCCGGGAGTAGTAGTCGGTCGACATGTTGCACAGCACCGCGACCTCCTCCCGCCGCAGCCCGCTCGTGCGGCGGCGCTGCCCCCGCGGCATCCCGACGTCCTCCGGCTGCAGCAGCTCGCGGCGTCGGCGCAGGAACTCCGCCAGCCCGGTGCGATCGATCACGGCTCCCCCTGTCTCGAGTACCGCTTCTTTCTACCCCGTGCCCGACGGCGGAGCCACGGCCCGCCGATCCCCCCGTACGCGGGGGGACCCGTGACCTGGCGAGCCTGTGATCGGCAGGCCCTGGATAGGTCCGCGTCGTCCGCCCAGGATCGAGGCCGACGACGAACCGATCTCGACGAGCTGGTCTCGACGAGCTGATCTCGACCAACCCGAGGGAGACGTGCCCATGTCACGCACACCGATCGACATCACCGTGCCGAGCCTGGCCGGGAAGCGCGCGCTGGTCACCGGAGCGAGCGACGGGATGGGGCTGGGCATGGCGACCCGGCTGGCCGCGGCCGGCGCCGAGGTGGTCCTGCCCGTGCGCAACCCGCGCAAGGGCGAGGCGGCGGTCGCCACGATCCGGCGCACGGTGCCCGACGCGCGGCTCGTGCTGCGCACGCTCGACCTGTCCTCGCTGGAGTCCGTGGCGGCCCTGGGCGACACCCTGCGCGAGGAGGGCCGCCCGATCCACCTGATGATCAACAACGCGGGCGTCATGCGGCCGCCGAGCCGCCAGACCACCGCCGACGGGTTCGAGCTGCAGACGGGCACCAACCACCTGGGCCACTTCGCGCTGGTCGGCCACCTGCTGCCGCTGCTGCGCGACGGCGGCGCGCGCGTCACCTCGCAGGTCAGCGTCGCGGCCCGGCGCGGCAGCATCAACTGGGACGACCTGAACTGGGAGCGCTCGTACGACGGCATGCGCGCCTACGCCCAGTCCAAGATCGCGTTCGGGCTCTTCGGCCTGGAGCTGGAGCGCCGCAGCCGGGCCCACGGCTGGGGCATCACCAGCAACCTCTCTCACCCCGGCGTCGCGCCCACCAGCCTGCTGGCCGCGCGACCCGAGCTCGGCCGGAGCACCGACACACCCGCCGTCCGGCTGATCCGCGCGCTCTCGGCCCGCGGCATCCTGGTCGGCACCGTCGAGACCGCGAAGCTGCCGGCCCTCCTGGCCGCGACCGACCCCGCGGCCAAGCCCGGCGCCCTCTACGGGCCGAGCGGCCCCGGCAACCTCGGCGGCAGGCCCGCCGAGCAGGCGATGTACGCGCCGCTGCGCAGCGCGGAGGAGGCCGCGCGCGTCTGGGAAGCGTCCGAACGGCTCACGGGGGTCAGCTTCGCGGCCGCGGTGGGCGACAACTCGTGAGCCCCTCCGCACGGGTCAGACGCGCAGGTCACCGGCGTGACCTGAGCGTCTGACACGTCGCTCTCGCTCAGCGGGCGGGGATCGCCGAGGGCCAGGGGCCGAGCTCGGGCAGGTCGCCCGGCAGCGGCGTCGCCGGGACACGTCCGGCCAGCCAGGCGGTGACGTCGCGCGGGTCGCCCGCGACGTCGTCCACGGACACGCCGTCGGGCAGCCGGACCGCGAGGAACTCGCGGAGGTGGGCGATCAGCGCGTCGTCCCACGTCTCGTACCCGACCTCCTGCGCGGTGCCGGCCAGGGCGTCGACCGAGTGGATGCGCACCTCGCGCCACCAGGCGAGCAGGCAGCCCGACAGCGGCCCGCCGCGGTACCCGCTCGGGGCGTCCCACAGCGGCGCGCCGGGCTGCGGCCAGGCCTCGGCCAGGTCGTCGCGCAGCTCGCCGAGGACCGTCAGGTGCTCGGCGACGGTGCGTCCGGCGCCCGCCTCGATGCCGGCGGCGCGGGCCTCCGGGCTGGCGTAGACGGGCACGACCTCGCCGCGCTCGGCGGCCCGCGCCTGCCCGAGCATCGCCGTGGCCAGGCCCGCGACGTGCGCCAGCACGTGTCCGCGGGTCCAGCCGTCCAGGGTCGACGGCCCGGCGAGGTCGTCGGCGGTCAGCCGCCCGACGGCGGACAGGAGGTCGTCCAGCCCCGCTGCCGCGTCGGCACGGGCGTGGGCGATGAGGTCGGTGGTGGGCGCGGCGGTCGAGGTGGTGCTCATGGGTGTCCCTTCGTCGGGGGTGTCAGACACGGGGGATGGGGGTGTGGTCAGGGCCAGAGCAGGCCGGTCGACCAGCCGTCGGCCGTCGCCCGGTACAGCAGCCGCGTGTGCGGGCCGTCGTCCGGCGCCTGCCAGAACTCGACCTCCGTCGGCGCGAGCACGTACGCGGTCCAGTCCGGCGCAGCCAGTGCCGGGTCGGCGGTGACGGTGCGCAGCGCCTCGGCGAATGCGTCCGCGTACTCCTCCTGGGACCCGAGCGGCTCGCTCTGGCGGTTCACCAGCCCCGCGGCGCGCGACAGGTCCGGCCGCGCGAGGAAGTCCGCCCGGCTCGCCTCCGCCCCGGCCGACGCCGCCGTGCCCGTCACCTTGACCTGGCGGCCCAGCTCCGGCCAGAAGAACGTCAGCGCCGCGTTCGGGTTCGCCGCCAGGTCGCGCCCCTTGTGGCCCGTGGACTGCGACGCGAACCACCACCCGTCCGCCGTCACGTCCTTGAGCACCAGCGTGCGGGCGTGCACCCGCCCGGCGGCGTCCGCCGTCGACAGCGTCGCCGCCTGCGGGGCCAGCAGGCCGCCGTCGATCGCCTGCTCGACCCACGTCACGAACAGCTCGTGCGGGGTGGGCGGCGCGGCCGCGGTGTCGAAGACCGGCAGCCCGGGCCGGGCAAAGGTGGGCAGCGCGCGCAGGCGCTCGCGGAACGTCACGGGTTCTCCTTCGGGGTGGGCGGGTCCTGGTTCGTCCGGTCCTGGTTCGAGGGCTCCTGGTTCGGCGGGTCCTGCGTCAGCAGGCCGACGAAGCCGCGCACCGCGGCGTCGAGCGCGCCGGGATCCCGCGTGGCGCGGGCCAGGACGTACCCGCCCTGGATGATCGCGAGGGCGGCGTGCGCGCGGTCGCGGGCGACGTCGTCGGGCAGCCCGGTCTCGCGGAAGATCTGGGTCACGGCGCCGAGCAGCCGCACGAAGTAGGCGGTCACCACGTCGTGCAGGCCGTCGTCGTCCATCACCGCCTGGTCGGCGGTGAGGCGGCCGATCTTGCAGCCGGCCAGCGCCTCGCGCGGCCGTTCGAGGTAGGCGACGAGGCGTTCGACGGCGGGGGAGTCGCCGCCGAGGGTTTGCATCGCACGCGTCAGTGCGTCGTCCACGGTGGCGCCGACGGCGGTCACGGCGAGGTCGTGCTTGGTGGGGAAGTGGTGGTACAGGCTGCCCTGCCCGACGCCGGACGCCGCCAGCACGGCGCGCGGGCTCGTGGGCCCGACCCCCTGGGCGGCGAAGAGGTCCTGCGCGGCACCGACGAGCCGCTCACGTGCGGATGTGCTGCTGCTCATGGCTGCACCATACCTACCTCCAGGTATGGTGCCAACCGAATACCGCCGGTGAGGGTGCCGAGACCAGCTGTCAGAACAGGGTGAGGACGCCCAGGACGCCGACCGCCAGGGCCAGGGCCAGCGAGACCCCGATCAGCACGCTGTGCACGGTGAGGAACTTCGTGGCCCGGCCGTCGGCGTCGCGCGACCGGGGATCGGCGACGATGCGCTGCCAGAACCGCGGCCAGATGAGCAGGTTCCACAGCGCGGTGACGATGAGTACGACGGACCAGCCGACAGGAATATCCACCCGCCGATTATCCGCCGCCCTGACGCGGCCCCCGACGCCGCCGTCGATGGTGTTGAGCACAGCGGTTGCTGCCAGGGCCGACGCCCTTCTGGCAGCAACTGCTGTGGTCAACACCGCCCGGCCGGGGCGGGGGCGACGGCAGGCGCCGTCAGAAGTAGTCGCGGACGTGGAGCTGGCGGCCGGCGAACAGCGACGTGAGGACGGCGTCGTGGTCCGCCGGGCCGGTGAGGTGGCCCGCGATCCGCAGGTTCGCCGCCGACTGCGCCCCCGCGTACAGCAGCGCCAGTCCGTTCGGGCTGAGCACTGGCCGCTGGTGGTGCGCGTCGTCGAGGGCGACGGCGTCGCGCTCCACGTGCGTGACGCCGTCGGACACCGTGAGCGTCCACGCCCCCGCGAGATCCTCCGCGCCCCGGACGGCTAACGGCACCCGTGCACCCTCCAGCGGCGTCGCGAGCCCGCCGAGCGCACCGGCCACGTCCAGGACACGCAGCATGTAGGGGTGGGCGGAGTGCACGGTCGTGGCCAGGTCGGGCAGCACCAGCCACGCGGGATCCAGGCCCGACGTCGCGACACGCACCGTGCCGACGACCGTCGAGAAGCTGCCGAGGGTGCGCCACAGGGCACGGGCGGCGTCGGGCGTCAGGGCGATGAGGTCGTCGATCTCCATCACCGTGGTGGCCGGCGTGTACCCCTCGCCGCGGGTCCAGCTCGCGAAGCCGACCACCTCGCCCGCGGCGTCGAGAGCCAGCGTGACACCCGTGTAGTCGGCGAAGAACTTCTCCGGCGGCGTCCAGAACGGCCTCTCCGCCCGCGAGACCGGCCCGTTCTGCGCCGCGGCCCAGCGCCGGTGCACGGCGACGACGGCGTCGAAGTCGGCCGACGTCGCCCGGCGGGTCAGCACGCCGGCGGGCGCCGGCACCCGGTTCAGGTTCTGCAGCGGCACGTCGACGTCGTCGAACGAGCCGACCACCTCGTAGCCCAGGCCGCGGTAGATGCCCGGCGCGGACGGGAAGAGCGTGGACAGGACGTCGCCCTGCTCGCGGGCCTCGTCGAGCGCGGCGCCGAACAGGCGCGCGAGGTGCCCCGAACCGCGCCGCTCGGGCTCGACGGCGACCCCCGCCACGCCCGCCGTCGGCACGCGGGCGCCGTGGAACCACGACGTGAACCCGTAGACCCGCAGGCGGGCGGCCAGCCCGTCGCCGTCGAACGCGCCCCACTCCCGGAAGCCCGAGGCCGCCCACTCCTCGGCCGTCGGGACCGCGCGGCCCCCGGCGGGCGCACCGAACGCCTCGCCGCCCAGCCGGGTGTAGTCGGGCTGGTCGGCGAACTCGATCCGGCGCACGGTGAGGGTCATGCAGGCGACCCTAGGCAACGGGTGAGGGAAGGGGCGAGCCAAAAGTCGGCCCGATTGACCTAGTCGCCGAAGTAGGCGACCTGGTCCTCCGCCGGGTGCGGGCGCAGCAGCGGCGTGCGCGTGACCTCCAGCGGTTCCGGCGTGAGCAGGCCCTGCAGCTCGGCGTCGGCCGTGCGGTTGCCGGGCGCGAGGCCGTCGTCCGCCACGAGGTCGCGCTGGAACAGGACGGCGTCGCGCCAGGCGCCGAGCTTCCAGCCGATCTTCTCGAACGAGCCCGCGCGCTGGAACCCGACCGCCTCGTGCAGCGCGATCGCGGGGTCGTTCGGCAGCACGATGCTGGCGACGACGCGGTGGTAGCCGCGGCGTGCGAGCCGCGCCAGGAGCGCCTCGTACAGGGCGCGGCCGCCGCCCACGCGCTGGTGCTCGGTCGCGACGTAGACGTTGGTCTCGAGCGTCCAGCGGAACGTCGGGCGGTCCGCGAACGGCTTGGCGTAGGCGAAGCCCACGACCGTGCCGTGCGACTCCAGCACCAGCCACGTCTCGCGGCCGAAGAAGCGCTCGATGCGGCGCGTCATCTCGCGGGCGTCCGGCGGGCGGGTCTCGAACGTCGCCGCCGAGTCGGCGACAAAGGGGGCGTAGATGGCGGCGCAGGCTGCGGCGTCGTCGGGAGTCGCGACGCGGACGATGCTGTCCATGCACGGATCCTTTCGTGTTCCGCGTGGGCAGGATGATCGCAACACTGAATTGACGGCGACCGGCCGAGCGGGTAGATCAGCCGGGCTCGCCGGCGGGCGGCGCGTCTCCCAGCGCGGGCGCCAGGTCCTTCTGCAGCCGCACGACGTCGTGCCACCGGCCGTGCTTCCAGCCGATCTGGTGGAACGTGCCGACCACCTCGAACCCGAGAGCCGTGTGCAGGCCCAGGCTGGGCTCGTTCGGCAGGGCCAGGCCCGCCACCAGCCGGCGGAAGCCGCGCGCGGCGAGCCGGTCGAAGAGCGCCTCGTACAGCGCGCGGCCCGCACCCGTCCGGCGTCGGCCCTGCTGGAGGTAGACGCTGGTCTCTGCCGACCAGCGGTAGGCCTCGCGCGGCGAGTAGGGCGCGGCGTACGCGAAGCCGACGACGTCGGACGTGCCCGCCCCCAGGGCGACGAGCCACGCGTGGCCGGCCGAGTAGCTCGCGATGCGGCGCGCCATCTCCTCGGCGTCCGGCGGCTCGGACTCGAAGCTGATGTGGGTCTCACGCACGTAGTAGGCGTAGATGTCGGCGCACGCCGCGGCGTCGTCCGGGGTCGCGGGGCGGATCGTCAGGTCCATGGGGCGATCGTGCCGGATGTTCGGGCGTGCCCGGGACACGACGGTGGTCGCTGCCCCGGGCGAAATCCTGGCGACGGTCGGGGCGGATGTCGGTGGCCGGGCATAGCGTGAGCCCGTGACCACCCTCCAGAGACGAGTCCTCGTCGTCGCCGTCCTCGGCTCCTTCGTGTCGTTCCTCGACGGCACGGTGGTGAGCGTCGCCCTCCCGGCGATCGCGCACGAGCTCGCGGGTCCCGGCATGGAGGCGCTGCCGCTGCAGCAGTGGGTCGTGGACGCGTACCTGATCACGCTCGGTGCGCTGATGCTGGTGGCCGGCTCGATATCCGACGTCTACGGCCGGCGCCGCGTGCTCGCGGCCGGGCTCGTGGGGTTCGCCC
Source organism: Promicromonospora sp. NPDC059942 (assembly GCF_042731755.1). Classification (NCBI taxonomy): domain Bacteria; kingdom Bacillati; phylum Actinomycetota; class Actinomycetes; order Micrococcales; family Promicromonosporaceae; genus Promicromonospora; species Promicromonospora sp. NPDC059942. The sequence continues at coordinate 32,624 of NZ_JBHWLR010000014.1, read as the reverse complement.
TCGCGTCCATCCTGTGCGCCGTCGCGCCGACCGGGCCCTTCCTCGTGCTCGCGCGCGCCCTGCAGGGGGTGGCCGGCGCCCTGCTGGTGCCGAGCTCCCTGGCGCTGATCATCGCGACGTTCAGCGGCGAGGCGCAGTCCCGCGCGATCGGCCGGTGGACCGCGCTGACCACGGGCGCGATGATCGTCGGCCCGTTCGTGGGCGGCATGCTCGTGGACTTCGCGTCCTGGCGCTGGGTGTTCTGGATCAACGTGCCCGTCATCGCCGTGACGCTCTGGCTCCTGCGCGGCGTCCCCGCCGCGGAGGGCGAGCCCGGCCGGCACATCGACGTGCCCGGTGCGGTGCTGGCGGCGCTCGGCCTCGCGGGCGTGGTGTTCGGGCTGATCGAGGGGGCGCGGCTCGGCTGGACGTCGGCCGTCATCCTCGTCTCGATCATCGGGGGCGCCGTGATGCTGGTGGCGTTCGTGCTCTACCAGCGGCGGGCGGCGGACCCGATGCTGCCGCTGCGCCTGTTCCAGGCGCGCAACTTCGCCTGGGGCAACCTGGCCACCACGGCGATCTACGGCGCGCTGTCGCTGGGCGGCTTCGTGCTCACCCTGTTCCTGCAGCAGGTCGCGGGGTACTCCGCCACCGCGTCCGGGGTGGCGCAGCTGCCGACGACGCTCGCGATGATCGCGCTGTCGGCCTGGTTCGGCACGCTCGCCGGCCGGTACGGGCCGCGGCTGTTCATGACCGTGGGCCCGATCGTGGCCGGCGTCGGCTACCTGCTGATGCTCTCGATGGACGAGTCCGCCGACTACCTCACACAGGTCCTCCCAGGACAGCTCGTGTTCGGGCTGGGCCTCTCGATCACGGTGGCGCCGCTCACGGCCGCGATCCTCGGCGCCGTGCCGACGCATGACGCCGGCATCGGCTCCGCCGTGAACAACGCCGTGGCGCGGGTCGCGGGCCTGGTGACCGTCGCCTTCGCGGGGATCATCACGGGCGGCGTGCTCGACGTCGCGTCGTTCCACCGGGCGCTGCTGGTGACGGCGGGCCTGCTCGTGCTGGGCGGACTGCTGTCCTTCGTCGGGATCCGGAACGTGCGTGGAGTAGATCCCGACGCAAACCTGGTCAAAACCAGTTAGGTATGCCTAACCTCAGTACATGGCATTCAAGGGGCGCAAGGCCGTCGACCCGCACGTCGTGATGGCCGAGGTCGTCAGCACCAAGCAGGTCTCGCCGAACATGATGCGCGTGACCCTCGGCGGCGACGAGCTCGACCGGTTCACGCCCGCCGGCTACGACCAGTGGTTCCGCCTCTTCCTGCCGCGCGCCGGCCAGGACATGCTGCGCCTGCCCACGCGCACCTCCGGGCTCTGGTACGCCGAATACCTCACCACGCCCAAGGCCCGCCGGCCGTGGGTGCGCAACTACACCGTCCGCGCGGCGCGCCCCGACCTGAACGAGCTCGACGTCGACTTCGTGCTGCACGCGGGCGACGACGCCCCGGACGGCTCCGCCGGGCACGACGGCGAGCACGTCGGCGGGCACGCTGCCGGACACGCCGCCGGCCCGGGGGCCGGCTTCGCCCAGGCCGCCGAGCAGGGCCTGCGCGTCGGCCTGCTCGACCAGGGCGTCGCCTACAACCCGCGGCACGACCACGACTGGACGCTCCTGGTCGCCGACGAGTCCGGCCTGCCCGCCGTCGCGGGCATCTGCGAGTCCCTGCCCGACGACGCGCGCGGCCTCGCCGTCGTCGAGGTACCCACGGCCGCGGACACGCAGGAGTTCCGCGCCCCGGCCGGCGTCGAGGTGCGCTGGGTGGTGCGGTCCGACGCCGACCCGCACGCCGTCCCGGGGCAGGCGGCGCTCGCGGAGCTGTGCGCCCTGGACCTGGGGCACACCGGCGACGTGTACGCGTTCACGATCGGCGAGTCGGCGCTGGCCACGGGCGCGCGCCGCCACCTGGTGGGCGAGCGAGGAGTGCCCAAGGCGCACGTCGACTTCGTGGGCTACTGGCGCCACGGCCGCTCGTCCCCGAGCTGACGGCGGACCACCTCCCTGACTCGCCCCTCCAGGGGCGCCGAGTCAGTCGCTCGGTCGGACCACCTCCCTGACTCGCCCCACCAGGAACGCCGAGTCAGTCGCTCGGTCGGACCACCTTCCTGACTCGGCACGCAGATTGGCGGTGCGGGGTGAGCTCGGTGAGGGTGTCGGCCGCGGGGAGCGCGGCCGACCCGCAGCCGGCTTATTGCGTTGGGCGAGGGTGGGCTCGTGTGCCAGGGTCCCGGGCATGGCTTCTTTCATCTCGCACGTGACCGTGGACTCGTCCGACCCCTACTCGCTCTCCGAGTGGTGGAAGCCGGTGCTCGGCTACCAGGACGTGCCCGGCGACCCCAACCTGCCCGGTCACGAGGAGTGCGTGATCGTCGACCCGGACGGCAAGGGGGTCGACGTCCTGTTCATCGAGGTGCCGGAGGCCAAGTCGGTCAAGAACCGGGTGCACCTCGACCTGCGCCCGCGCGCGGACCTGCGGGACGCCGAGATCGAGCGGGTCAAGGCGCACGGCGCGACCGTCGTCGCCGACCATCGCGGGATCTACGGGCCTGGCTCTGGCTGGGTGACCTTCGCCGACCCGGAGGGCAACGAGTTCTGCGTGCTGCGCTCGCGGGAAGAGGTCGCGGCGGGCGAGAAGGCGGCGGAACAGGCGGCCGCGCAGGCCGCAGCGGCCGAGCCTGCCGACGCATGAGCGACTGGCTGATCCGGCCCGAGACGCCGGAGGACTTCCCCGCGATCCGGACGGTGCAGGTCGCGGCGTTCAACGAGGACCGGGTCGCCGACGGCGTCGACCGCATCCGCGAGTCCTGGATCTACCGCCCGGCGACGTCGCTGGTGGCGGTGTCCGACGGCGAGGTGGTCGGCCACGTCATGATCACCGGCTGCACCGTCACGAGCGAGGCCGGCGAGCGCGAGGTCGCGATGCTCACCCCGCTCGGCGTCCTGCCGGGGCACCAGCGGCGCGGCATCGGATCGGCGCTGGTCCGGGCCGCGCTCGCGGGTGCCGAGCAGGCGGGCGAGCCGTTCGTCGTGCTGGAGGGCAGCCCGGTGTACTACGGCCCGCTCGGGTTCGTCGCGTCCCGCGACCACGGGATCGAGATGCAGCTGCCGGACTGGGCCCCGCCCGAGGCGGGCCAGGTCCACCTGCTTCCGGCGCACGACCCGGCCGACGTGACGCTGCGCGGCGCGATCAGCTACCCACCGGTCTACGGCTGAGCCCCGCGCGCGCCGACGCCGGCCACGGCTGGACGCGGCGCCACGCCCAGCCCAGCTCAGCCCGGCCCGCGCGGCAGCCGCGGCGTCAGACCCGGACCACGACCTTGCCACGGGTGTGGCCGGACTCGTTGAGCCGGTGCGCGTCCGCGGCGTCGGCGAGGTCGAAGACCTGCGCCACCTCGACGGTCAGCTTGCCGGCGTCGAACAGCTCGGTGAGCGCGTCGAGGTCGGCGGTCGACGGGCGAACCCATACGTAGTGCCCGCCGTGCTCGGAGCGGGCGGTGGCGTCCGTGATCGAGGCGATGGTGCCGCCGTCGGTCAGGAGCTCGGTGCTGGCGGCGACCGTGCCTCCACCCACGAAGTCCAGGACGACGTCGACGCCCTCGGGCGCCAGCGCGCGCACGCGGTCGGCCAGGCCGTCGCCGTAGGTGACGGGCTCGGCGCCCAGGCCGCGCAGGAACTCGTGGTTCCGCTCGCTCGCCGTGCCGATGACGCGGGCACCCAGGGCCCGCGCGATCTGCACCGCGAACGCGCCGACGCCGCCGGCCGCGGCGTGCACCAGCACGGTCTGGCCGTCCTTGACCTCGGCCCGCTGGATCGCCTGGTAGGCGGTGAGGCCCGCGAGCGGCACGGCGGCCGCCTCCTCGAAGCTCAGCGACGCCGGCTTGCGCGCCAGGGTGCGCACGGGTGCGGCGACCAGCTCGGCGAACGTGCCGCCGTGCACGGTGTCCTTGCGCACGTAGCCGTACACCTCGTCGCCCACCTGGTACTCCGGGGTGTCGAGGCCGACCTGCTCGACGACGCCGGCGACGTCCCAGCCCGGGATCGCCGGCAGATCGGTGTCGATCAGGCCCTGCAGGTACCCCTGGCGGATCTTCCAGTCGACGGGGTTGACCGACGCCGCCCGCACGCGCACGACGACGGTGTCGGGGCCGATGTGCGGGTCGGGCTGCTCGGTGAGCTCCAGGACGTCCGCGCCGCCGAACTGTGCATAGGTGATGGCTCGCATGCAGGCGACAACGGGCCTGGCGGACGCGGGTATTCCGCGCACGCCGAGTGGGCCGGGGCACACTCGGCATCCGCCCGACAGTAATAGTGTGCCAAGCGCCGCGCCGCCCGACCAAGGTGCGCTTCTACCCAGCCATTGCGCCCGGAAACGGCCTGGTTTCGGGCCCGATGGCTGGGTAGATGCGCACTTCGCGACACCGGCACTCGTTCGGCTGCGGCGTCACGCATGGTCGGCGGCCTCGACAACCACGTCCGCCGGCGACTTCTCCGGGCGCCAGCCCCGCCACACCGAGTGCCGCATGCGCCGCTCGCCCGAGGCGCCGTCCGGACCCTCGGCCCAGTCCGCGTACGTCACCTCGCCCACCAGGCTGGGCGTGACCCAGCGGGCGTCCGACGCGTCCTCCGCGGGCACGCCGGACACGCCCGGCGTCTTGCGCTCCATGCCCCGCAGCCGCGCGGTGATCTCGCGGCGCTCCCGCTCGGAGAAGCCCGTGCCCACCCGGCCCACGTACCGCAGACCGGAGTCGTCGCCGTTCGTGTCCGGCACCGCCATCAGCAGCGAACCCATCACCGACGGGTCCGCGCGGCCCGGCCGCCAGCCCACGATCACCACCTCCTGCATGACCTGGTGCTTGATCTTGAGCCACTCGCGCGAGCGCCGTCCGGCGTAGGTGGAGGTGCGGCGCTTGGCGACCACGCCCTCCAGCCGGAGGGTGCGGGACGTGCGGAGCGCGGCCTCCAGGTCGCCGTCGAACGCGGGCGGGAGGTGGATGGGCGCGCTCGGCGTGACCAGGGACTCCAGGAGCTCGCGCCGCTCGGTGTACGGGCGGGCGGTGACGTCGTCGCCGTCGGCGACCAGCACGTCGAACAGCATGAGGTCGACCTGGACCTGGGCCTTGGCGCGGTTGACGTCGCGCTCCTTGTGCAGGTTGGCGCGGTGCTGGAGGCGGCGGAAGTCGGGGCGGCCGGCGCGGTCGAGGGCGACGATCTCGCCGTCGAGCACGACGGGCAGGCGGGCGGCGTCGACCTGGCCCGCGAGCGCCGCGAGCTCGGGGAACGTGACGGTGAGGTCCTGCCCGGAGCGGCTGACCAGGCGCACGGACTCGGGGTCCTGGACGTGCGCGATCGCGCGGAATCCGTCCCACTTCATCTCGAAGGCCCAGTCGTCGGGCCGGTTGAGGTCGCCGGGCGCGGCGGCGGTGGCGAGCATGGGCCGACGCCGCCCGCCCACCCCCGCGTCTCGTTGAGTGCCGGCCAGCTGAGTGCTGGGTATCTGCGGGATCGGGGCCGTGGAAGGCCGCAAATGTCCAGCACTCACGGGGGCGGTGCCCGGCTGGGCCTTGGTGAGGTGGATCAGCCAGTTGTTCTCGGCGTCGCCGTCGCGCCCGCCGGTGCGGATGAGGGCGAGGCGGCGGGCCCCGCGCTCCGTCGAGTGCAGGGTCACGATCACCTCGTCGTCGCGCCACTTCTCCAGCTCGTAGGTGCCGGAGTCCCAGATCGTGACCTCGCCCGCGCCGTACTCGCCGCCCGGGATGCTGCCCTCGAACGCGCCGTACTCCAGGGGGTGGTCCTCGGTCTGCACGGCGAGGTGGTTGCGGCCGGGGTCGGTGGGCTCGCCGCGGGGGAGGGCCCAGCTCACCAGCACGCCGTCGTGCTCCAGCCGGAAGTCCCAGTGCAGGCGGCGGGCGTGGTGCTCCTGGATCACGAAGGTGGGGTCGCCCTCCTCGGGCGGCGGCCCGGCCGCGCCGTCCGCGGAGGCTGCGCCGTCCGCGGAGGCTGCGCCGTCCGCGCCCGAAGGCGGCCCGTCGGTGGAGGTCCCGGGCCCGAACGGCTCCGGGGTCTTCGCCGGGTCCCGCTTGGCGCGGTAGGTCTCCAGCTTCTGGAAGGTGGCCAGGCGCTCCGACGTCGGCTCGAGGGCGGCGAGGTGACCCTCCAGCAGGGGCGCGAGCAGGTCGCCGTCGGCCGCGAGGCGCGCGACCACCTCGTCGGGCGTGAGCTGGGCGAGGTCCGGGTCCTCCAGCTCCGCCCAGGTGCGGGGCGCGGCGACCCAGGGCCGGTCGAGCCCGCGCAGGGAGTAGGGCGCGATCGTGGTCTTGTTCCCGTTGTTCTGCGACCAGTCGACCAGCACCTTGCCCGACCGCAGGGCCTTGCTCATGTCGCTGACCACCAGGTCGGGGTGCTCGGCCTCCAGGTACCGGGCGAGCTCGTGCGCGACGGCGGACACGGCGTCGGAGTCGAGCCGGGTGTCGGCCGCCTTGCCGAGGGCCGCGTACAGGTGGATGCCCTTGGACCCGGACGTGACGGGGTACGGCTCCAGGTCCATGCCGCGCAGGATGTCGCGGGCCCAGCGCGCGACCTCGGCGCACTCGGCGAGCCCGGCGCCGGGCCCGGGGTCGAGGTCCAGCACGAGGCGGTCCGGGTCGAGGCGCGCGCCCGTGCGGCCGAACTGCCACTGCGGGGTGTGCAGCTCCAGCGTCGCCGTCTGACCCAGCCAGGTCAGTGTCGCCAGGTCGTTGACCAGCACGTAGTCGTTGGCCGACCTCTTGTGCTGGATCGACCGGCGCTTGACCCAGTCGGGAGTCGAGGCGTCGAGGTTCTTCTGGAAGAACATCTGCCCGCCCGTGCCGTCGGGCCAGCGCTTGCGGGTCGCGGGACGGTTGGCCGCGTGCGGCAGCAGCACCGAGGCCACCTCCGCCAGGTAGTGCAGCACCTCGCCCTTGGTGGTGCCCGACGCCGGGTAGAGCACCTTGTCGAGGTTGCTCAGGCGCAGGCGGTGGCCGTCCACCGTGACCGTCTGCGTCGTCGCCATCCCACCATCGTGCCGCCGGTCGGCCGCGGGCGCAGGAGTCGCGCCCGGAGTCGTGCGCAGGAGTCGCGCGCAGGAGTCGTGCGCGGAGTCGGCGAGATCACTCGAACGGTGTAGAGGGCGGGTGAAGAACTCCGCTAGGCTCCGCCGAGTGATTTCTGACATCTCGATCGACGTGTCCGTGGCGCCCCTGTCGGCTGCCGCCGACGCTCCTTCGATCGGCCGGCCCGAGCGGCTCACCGTCTACGGCGCCGAGTGGTGCCGCGACTGCCGCCGCAGCAAGGCGGTGCTCGACGTCCGGCGCGTGGACTACGTCTACGTGGACCTCGCCGCCCACCCCACCCGGGCCGACGAGGCCGAGGCGCTGACCGGCCGCAAGTCCATCCCCGTGCTGGTGTTCCCCGACGGCGAGCACCTGGTGGAGCCCACCAACGCGGAGCTCGCGGCGAAGCTGGACCGCTGCGGCCTCTGACGCCCTCAGGGAACCGCGCCCGGGACTAAACCTGGGCATGTCGTGCGCTTGGGGCGCACCATAGATGGATGAGGGCGATCTGGAAGGGTGCCGTGACCTTCGGTCTCGTCAACGTCCCGGTGAAGCTGTACAGCGCGACCGAGGACCACGACGTGCCGTTGCACCAGGTGCATGACGCCGACGGCGGACGCATCAGGTACAAGCGTGTGTGCGAGATCGACGGCGAGGTGGTGCCGTACGAGCACATCGACCGGGCCTACGACGACGGCGAGCGCACCGTGGTGCTCACCAAGCAGGACCTTGCCGACCTGCCCGCCGAGCGGGACCGGGAGATCTCGGTGGTCGAGTTCGTGCCCAGCGAGCAGATCGATCCGATCATGTTCGACCGGACCTATTACCTGGAGCCGGACTCCAAGTCCACGAAGGCGTACGTGCTGCTGCGGCGCACGCTGGAGGAGACCGACCGCACGGCGATCGTGAAGTTCGCGCTGCGGCAGCGCACCCGGCTCGCGGCGCTGCGGGTCCGGGAGGAGATCCTGGTGCTGCAGACCCTGCTGTGGGCCGACGAGATCCGCGAGGCCGCGTTCCCGTCCCTCGACGAGCCCGCGAAGGTGAGCGCCAAGGAGCTGACGATGTCGGCCCAGCTCGTCGGCAGCTTCGAGGCGGACTTCACGCCCGAGGACTACGAGGACGACTACCAGGTGCAGCTGCGCAAGCTCGTGGACGCGAAGCTGGAGGCGGGCGAGACCGTCGACACGGCGGCGACGTTCGGCGAGGCGGCCGAGGAGGAGGGCGAGGGCGCCGAGGTCGTGGACCTCATGGAGGCCCTCAAGCGCAGCGTCGCGGACGCGAAGAAGTCCCGCAAGACCGGCTGACCTCCTGGTCCTGTCGGCGGCATCAGCGGGCCGTGGACGGGGCGAGGTGGGTCGTCAGGCCGCGTTCGCCCGCCCGCATCACGTGGGCGTGCGCCCAGGACAGCGGCGCCGGGGCGAGGGTCGCCGCCGCCCGGAACCAGGGCGGTCCGGGGGACACCTGCCACAGGAGCCGCACCTCCGCCGCCGACGTCGTTCCGGCCGCCGACGCCGTTCCGGCCGGCGCGTCCGCGGGCCCGTCCGAGACGGTCACGTCCGCCCGGCCCTCCAGGTCGCCCGTGACGTCCAGCCGGGCGCGGCCGGGCCCGCCGTCGGACGGCGCCGTCGTCTCCCTCAGGTCCAGCCGGAACCGCAGGGCGTAACCGAGCGGGCTGCGCACCCGCAGGTGCGCCCACGTCCCGGGCGCGGCCAGCCCGTCCGGCCCGACGACGCCGTGGCTCGCCCCCGCGGTCAGCCCGGGCCACCAGTCGGGCCAGGTGAACCGGGGGTCGGCGAGCACCGACCAGACCCGGGCGGTCGGTGCGGCCGGACGCCAGACGGACTCGAGGACGAACACGGCCCCCATCGTGCCGTCCGCGGCCGGCCCGCCGGCGGACGCCGCGCCGACGTCCGCCCGGGCGGCGGGTGAGCGCGGCGGACGCATGAAAAGGTAGAGGAGATGAGTCGTCCCAACCCGCCCCGCTGGCTGCGCTGGACCCTTGCCGGAGGGGCAGCCGCCCTGTTCTGCCTGATGTTCGGGATCACGACGGCGAGAGCCGACCTCAGTCTCGGCCCGCACGAGGCCACCTACGCGGTCACGGCGGACGACCAGATCGTCGCCGACCTCGGCCCGCTCGGCACCGTCGTCACCGACTCCCCGCTGCCGCTGACGCTCGGGGTGCGGATCACGGTGCACGAGATCCCCACGGACCTCTCGGCCGTGGACGCGGCCAGCTTCGACGCGCTCGCGGGCGACCTCGACGGGTACCTGCAGTTCTTCGACACCCCGCAGCGCACGGTGCGCACCGTGGCGTGGGCGCTGGTCTGGGACGCGCTGCGCGGCGCGGCCGTCGCCGCGGTGGTGCTGGTGGGCGTCGCGTTCGGCCTGCGGGCCCTGCTCGGCGCCGCCCGACGGCGGGAGCTCGCCCGCACCTTCGCGTCCCGCACCTGGGAGATCACCGCGGCCGGCGTCGTCGTCGTGCTGGTGGCCGCGACCGCCACGGCGAGCGCGGGGCCCGAGGAGCGGGCCGCGCTGCCGGCGTCGCCGGTCTTCGCGGGGACGGCCCTGGAGGGCGCGCGGATCACGGGCCGGCTGGCGGGCGTGATCGACACGTACAGCAGCCAGCTCGTGGAGACCTACCAGGCGAACGAGGTGTTCTACGCGGGTGCCCGGGAGAAGCTGATGGCGGCGTGGGACGCTCGCGTCGCGGAGCAGGACGCGGCCGAGGCCGAGCAGGACGCGACGCCGTCGGGCAGCCCGGCGACGCCGGACTACGTGACGTTCCTGCTGGTCTCCGACCTGCACTGCAACACGGGGATGACGCCGCTCATCCGGGACCTCGCGGACCGGCTGGCGCCCGACGTCATGCTCAACGCAGGGGACACCACGATCAACGGGACGAGCGTGGAGTCGGTCTGCGTGGACTCGTTCGCGTCCGCGGTGCCGGACGGCGTGCCGTTCGTCGTCTCCGACGGCAACCACGACTCGCGCCTGACGACGGCCACCGAGCTGGCCAACCGGGAGATCGTGCTCGACGGGGAGGTCGTCGAGGTGGAGGGGGTGCGGATCCTGGGGGACCGGGACCCGCTGGAGACGCGGATCGGCGGCGGCACGGTGATCGCGCGCGAGGAGACGCCCGCGGAGGCCGGCGAGCGGCTGCGGGACGTCGCGTGCGAGGCGGCCGGGGAGGCCGGGCTGGGCGGGTTCACCGCGGAGGACCGGGTGGACCTGCTGATGATCCACCAGCCCGCCGTGGGCGACGCGGCCCTGGAGTCGGGCTGCGTGCCGTTCCAGATCTCGGGGCACATGCACAAGCGGATCGGCCCCGACGTCGTGGGCCACGGCGTGCGGTACGTGAACGCGAGCACGGGCGGGGCCACGAAGGGGAACGCCTCGGTGGGGCCGCTGCGCGACACCTCCCAGATGACGGTGCTGCGGTTCGACCCGGAGCGGCGGCAGTTCGTGGACTGGCAGCTCGTCGAGGTGACACCGGAGGGGGAGGCGTCCGTGAGCGAGCGGCAGGCCATACCGCAGCCCGCCCCGCTGCCGGACGAGGTGCCCGACGACGCGCCGGGCGACGTACCGGATGCCGGTCCGGCGTCGTCGTCGGCCTCGGGCAACTAGGCTCGGGGCGTGGAGATCACAACCGACCCGGCCGAGCTGACGCCCGTCGCCCAGGACTACCTGAAGGCGGTGTGGTCGGCCCAGGAGTGGTCGGACGAGAAGGTCACCACGAAGCACCTGGCCGACCGGCTGGGCGTGGGCGCGTCCACGGTGTCCGAGACGGTGCGGCGGCTGAGCGGCCAGGGGCTGCTGGAGCACGAGCGGTACGGCGCGATCCGGCTGACGGACGAGGGCCGCCGGCTGGCGCTCGTGATGGTGCGCCGCCACCGGCTGCTGGAGACGTTCCTCGTGGAACAGCTCGGGTACGGGTGGGACGAGGTGCACGACGAGGCCGAGGTGCTGGAGCACGCGGTCTCGGACGTCTTCGTGGAGCGGATGGCGGCGCGGCTCGGCAACCCGTCGCGCGACCCGCACGGCGACCCGATCCCGTCCGCCGACGGCACGGTGGTGCGGCCGGACGCGGTGCCGCTGTCGACGATGCACGCGGGCGACGCGGGCACGGTGGTGCGGATCTCCGACGCCGACCCGGAGGCGCTGCGGTACCTCGCCGAGCTGGGCCTTGACCTGGACATCCGCGTGGCGGTCACCACGCGGCGCGAGTTCGCGGGGACGGTCGCCGTCGCCTGGACGTGCCCGCCCGTTCCCGGGCCCGACGCCGAGGCAGACGGTTCGGGTGCGCCCGACGCCGACGAGCGCGTGGCCGATCTCGGCCTGCTGGCGGCCTCCCGCGTGTGGGTGGCGCAGGAGTAGTCTGCTCCCCGTTCCCTCTTGCTCGTCGCCGGTGTCGTCGACGGTAGACCGAATCGATACGACACTTCCGGAGACCCCATGGCGAGCAGTGCACCCCAGAACGCCCCGGACCAGGCGCCGGGCACGGGCTCGATGCGCCGCGCCGCGCCCGCGCTGGTCGCACTGGCGGTGGGCGGGTTCACCATCGGCACCACCGAGTTCGCCGCGATGGGCCTGCTGCCCGACGTCGGCCTCGACCTCGGCGCGACCGACCCCCAGGTGGGGCACACGATCACCGCGTACGCGCTCGGCGTGGTCGTCGGGGCGCCGCTGCTGACCGTGGCCGCGGCGCGGATGTCGCGCAAGCGCCTGCTGCTGGCGCTGATGGGGTTCTACACGGTGGCGAACGTGCTGTCCGCCGCGGCGCCCGACATCGGCTGGCTCGTGGTCGGGCGGTTCTTCGCGGGGCTGCCGCACGGCGCGTTCTTCGGCGTCGGCGCCGCGGTCGGTGCCGCCGTGGCCGGCCCGGCCCAGCGCGGGCGGGCCGTCGCGACGATGATGACCGGCCTGACCATCGCGAACGTCGTCGGCGTGCCGCTGTCCACGTGGGTGGGCCAGGCGTTCGGCTGGCGCGTCTCCTACGTGCTGATCGGCGTGCTGGGCAGCGTCACGCTCCTCGGGCTCTGGCGGCTGATCCCCGCCGGTGCGGGCGGCGAGGGGCGCTCGGTCCGCACCGAGCTCGCGACCCTGCGCAACGGGCCGCTGTGGTTCGCGTTCGTGGCCGGCGCGATCGGGTTCGGCGGCATGTTCGCCGTCTACACCTACGTGGCCCCCACCATGACGGGCGTGACCGGCCTGCCCGGCGGCGCCGTGCCGTGGGTGCTCGCCCTGTTCGGCGTCGGCATGACGGTCGGCACGCAGATCGGCGGGCGGCTCGCCGACCGGGGCGTGCTCCGGGCGGTCCTGATCGGCTTCGTGGCCACCGCGCTGTCCCTCGTGCTGTTCGCGCTGACCGGCGCCTCGGTGGTGCCCGCGCTCGTCTCCCTGTTCCTGCTGGGCGTCACCTCGCAGATGCTGGGACTCGCGTTCCAGACCCGGCTCATGGACCTCGCCCCTGGCGCGCCGTCGCTGGGCGCCGCGCTGTGCCACGCCGGGCTCAACGTGGCCAACGGCGCGGGCGCGTTCCTGGGCGGCGTGGTCATCGACGCGGGCTGGGGCTACCTGGCGCCCGCGTGGGCCGGCGCCGTCGTCACCGCGCTGGGCCTCGGGCTGATCGTGGCGTTCGGGCGGCAGCGAGTCGTGCACCAGCCGACGGAGACCGCACTGTGACCCGGGTCTCAGCAATGTCCCAGACTGCGCCGGTAGCGTAGGGCGGGTGACTGAGACCGGGGCGACCACGACGTCGTCGGACAGCTCGTTGGACAGCTCGCCGGACGGCGGGGACGAGGTCGCCACGTACGGACCCAAGCCGCTGGGCGGCCGGGCCGTGGCGCTGCTCCTGGTGGTGCTGGGCGCGGTCGGTTTCGCCGCCTCCTTCGCCCTGGCCTGGGAGAAGTACCTCAAGCTCATCGACCCGAACCACACGGCGTCCTGCAGCATCAACCTGTTCGTCGACTGCGGCGCCGCGATGTCGTCGTGGCAGGGCGCCCTGCTCGGCTTCCCGAACCCCTACCTGGGCGTGGCGGCCTTCCCTGTCGTGATCACGACGGGCGTGGTGCTGCTGATCGGGGCCCGCCTGCCGCGCTGGTACTGGATCTCGCTCCTCGCGGGCACCGTGCTGGGCCAGGCGCTCGTGTTCTTCCTGATGTACACGAGCTTCCACGTCATCGTCGCGCTGTGCCCCTACTGCATGGTCGTGTGGACCATCATGTGGCCGCTGCTCTGGTACCAGCTGGTGCGCGGCGTGCAGTCGGGCGACCTGCCCGCGAGCGCCGGACTGCGCGGCGTCATGGTGGGCAACCGGCACATCATCCTGGTCATCGGGTACGTCGCGGCCCTGGCGTGGCTGATGATCGCGGTGGGCGGGCCCCTGATCGACTCCTTCTGAGCCTCCGGCGCGATCCGGCGATGGAGCTGCGGGACATCGAGATCTTCCTGGCGCTGGCGGAGGAGCTGCACTTCGGGCGCACCGCCGAGCGGCTGCACGTCACGCCGTCCCGGATCAGCCACACCATCAAGCGGCAGGAGCGGCGCATCGGCGCGCCGCTGTTCGAGCGCACGTCGCGGGTGGTCCGTCTCACCCCGCTCGGGGAGCAGCTGCGGGACGACCTGCTGCCCGCGCACCGGCAGATCCAGCAGGCGATCGAGCGTGCAGCGGCCCGGGCGTGCGGCACGGCGGGAACGCTCCGGGCCGGGTTCACCACGCCGTGGTGCGCCGACCTGCTGCTGCGGGCCGGGGAGCGGTTCGGCGAGCTGCGTCCCGGGTGGACCGTGCAGATCCGGGAGATCCAGTTCGACGACCCGTACGGTCCGCTGCAGCGCGGGGAGCTGGACCTGCAGGTCGTCGAGTTCCCCGCCGTCGGGTCGATCGTGGCGGGGCCGGTGCTGTTCCGGGAGCCCCGGGCCCTCATGGTCCCTGCGGACCATCTGCTGGCGCGCCGCGCGAGCGTCACGCTGGAGGACCTGGCCGAGATCCCGCTGATCGTCCTCGGCTTCGAGCTGCCGAGGTCCGCGACGGACCAGCACCTGCCGCGGTACACGCCGCTGGGCCGGCCGGTCCGCCGGGGGCCGTCCTACACGTTCTGGCCGGAGGTCCCGGCGCTGGTCGCCGCAGGCCTCGGGGCCTCCATCGTGGCCGCGCGCGCCGCCGAGTTCCACGGCCGGCCCGGGATCGCGTTCGTGCCGTTCAGCGGTGGGCCGACCCTGGACTACTCGGTGCTGTGGCACTCCGACACGCAGGGCCCGCCCGTGCCGGAGTTCGTCGACCTGCTGCGGGAGCTCGCGGGCGCGGACGGTGTGGTCGGTGAGGGCGGTGTTGCCGGCCGGGGCGCCGCCGGCGTCGCGGGTGGCGGCGCCGGCGGCGTCGCGGGTGGCGGCCCCGCCGGCGGCGTCCCTACCTAGCGGCGCAGGGCCTCGCGCAGCACCCGGCCCTCGCTGCCCGACGGCGGCGCGTAGCCCAGCAGCGCGGAGATCGTCGGCGCGACGTCGACGTGGTGCGGGTCGCGCGGGTGCGCGCCCGGCCGTACGCCTGCACCGGCGAGCACGAGCGGGATCCGCAGCTCGGTGGTCGCGCCGTGCCGGCCGGCCGGGTCGGCGGGCGTTGCCCCGAACGACCAGCCGGGCTCCGGCTCCACGATCAGGTCGCCGTGGTTCGGGCTCATGCGCAGCCGCCGCTGGTCGGCCTTGTCGAACACGTTCCGCACCTGCGGCAGCGCCGTCAGCGCCCGCTCCAGGCGGCGGACGGCGGCGCGGTCGCCGGCGCGCTCGCCGATCAGGCGCACGTCGGCGACCCCGCCCACGACGATCACGACGTCGGTGCCGGGCGCCGGCGACTGCCCGCTGGTGAGGACCTGCGGGGTGAAGCCGGCCGCCTCGATCGCCGCGAGGCCCTCGGCGGCGAACCCCTTGTCGAAGGTGGTCATGCCGTGGTCGCCCGTGATGACGAACGCCGTGCTGTCGTGCACGCCCGCCTCCTTCGTGGCGGCGACGATGCGCCCGATCTGCCGGTCGATGTCCGCCAGGGCGCCGGGGATGCGGGGGTCGGTGTCGCCGCCGTCGTGCCCGATCGCGTCGAGCGTGTCGCAGTAGACCGCCATGAGGTCGGGGATGCCGCTGGTGGTGACGAGCTGGCCGTTCGAGCTGACGGGCTCGCCGCGCAGCACGGACACGACGTCGTCGGTGCGGCGCGCGCAGTCGCCGCCGGGCTGCGTGTACAGGGCGTCGGGGTCGCCGAAGGTGACGCCGTGGTTCTGCAGGATGAACCACTGCGACGAGAAGACGGTGCCGCCCTGCTCCCGGATCGACTCCGCGACGGTCGGCACGGCGAGGTCGCGCTGCTGGCCACGTGCTGTGTTGCTCGCGGCGTCGAACCAGTAGGCGGTGTTGCGGTGGGTCGCGGGCCACGCGCCCGTGGCGACCGAGGACCACGACGGGTTGGTGATCGAGGTCATCACGCCGGTCGAGGTCGTGACGCTGCCCGCGCGCAGGAGGGCGCGCAGGTTCGGCATCTCGACCGTGCCGGAGGAGCCGGCGCCGTCGCGCACCAGGTCGAGGTAGTCGACGTCGAACCCGTCCAGGGCGAGGAAGATCACGTGGTCGGCACGGGCGGCGGGGCCGCCCCGGGCGTCGTCGTCGGGCAGCGGCGCGGCGGCGGCGGTCGACGCCGTCCACACGGTCACGGCGGCGATGCTGGTGGCGAGGATCTTTCGCAACGAGGGCATCATGCGGGCAATTCGAGCACCCGGGGGGCGAACTTCGGGGGAGGTGGGGGCGAATGTCGGATGAACCCTGGAGGCTGTGGACGACCGAGGGCCGCGCACCCGCGCGGTCGGTAGACTCAGGCGGGTGACCATGCCCGACGCACCCGAGCGCACCACGTCTCCCGACGAGCCCCGTTTCCGCTACACCCCGACCCTCGCGCAGCAGATCGAGCTGCGCTGGCAGGACATCTGGGAGGAGCGCGGCACGTTCCACGCGGCGAACCCGCAGGGGCGACTTACGGGGCCGGGCGGGAGCCCGGCGGCGGGCGACCCGTACTTCATCATGGACATGTTCCCGTACCCCTCGGGTGCGGGCCTGCACGTGGGCCACCCGCTGGGCTACATCGCCACGGACGTGACCGGGCGCTTCCGCCGCATGCGCGGCGACAACGTGCTGCACGCGCTGGGCTACGACGCGTTCGGCCTGCCCGCCGAGCAGTACGCGGTCCAGACGGGCCAGCACCCGCGGACCACCACCGAGGCCAACATCGGCAACATGCGCAGGCAGCTGCGCCGCCTGGGCCTGGGCCACGACTCGCGCCGCACGTTCGCGACCATCGACCCCGAGTACGTCCGCTGGACGCAGTGGATCTTCCTGCAGATCTTCGACTCCTGGTACGACGCCGACGCCGAGCGTCCCGGCCCCGTGACGGGGGCGGGCGACGGCAAGGGCCGCGCGCGCCCCATCACCGAGCTGCGCGCCGAGCTGGCCGCGGGTACGCGGCCCGTCCCCGGGCACGACGGCGACAACGCCGGCGGCGCCGTGTGGGCCGCGCTGAGCGAGTCGGAGCAGCGCGACGTCATCGACGCGCAGCGGCTCGCCTACGTCGACTCCTCGCCGGTCAACTGGTGCCCGGGCCTGGGCACCGTGCTGGCGAACGAGGAGGTCACGGCCGACGGCCGGTCCGAGCGCGGCAACTTCCCCGTCTTCCAGCGCAGCCTGCGCCAGTGGAAGATGCGGATCACCGCCTACGCCGACCGCCTCACGGACGACCTGGAGCTCATCGACTGGCCCGAGAAGGTCAAGTCGATGCAGCGCAACTGGATCGGCCGGTCCACGGGCGCCAACGTCCGGTTCGACGTCGTCGGCACCGCCGAGGAGGACCCGGCCGGCGCGGCGGGCTCGCTGGAGGTCTTCACCACCCGCCCCGACACGCTGTTCGGCGCCACGTTCATGGTGGTCGCCCCGGAGCACCCGCTGCTCGACGAGGTCCCCGCAGCCTGGCCTGACGGCACGCGCTCCGCGTGGACCGGCGGGTACGGCACCCCGGTCGAGGCCGTCGCCGCCTACCGGCGCGAGGCGTCCGCGAAGACCGCCGTCGAGCGGCAGGCCGACGCCGGCAAGAAGACCGGCGTGTTCACCGGCCACCTGGCCGTGAACCCGGTCAGCGGGCTGCAGGTCCCGGTCTTCACCGCGGACTACGTGCTCATGGGCTACGGGACCGGCGCCATCATGGCCGTGCCGGGCGGCGACGAGCGTGACTTCGCGTTCGCCGAGGCCTACGACCTGCCGGTGATCCACACGGTCGAGCCGGCCGGTGGCCTGCCGGAGGACCACACCGGCGCGTACGCGGGCGACGGCGTCGCCGTGCGGTCCGCGAACGACGAGATCTCGCTGGACGGCCTCGGCGTCGTCGAGGCCAAGGCGAAGATCATCGCCTGGCTGGAGAGCAAGGGCATCGGCGAGGGCACCACCACCTACCGCCTCAACGACTGGCTGTTCAGCCGCCAGCGCTACTGGGGCGAGCCGTTCCCCGTGGTGTGGGACGAGGACGACCGCCCGGTCGCGATCCCCGACGCGATGCTGCCGGTGGACCTGCCGGACGTGCCCGACTACGCGCCGCGCACCTTCGACCCGGAGGACGCGAACTCCGAGCCCGAGGCACCGCTGGGCCGCAACGACGACTGGGTGCACGTCACCCTCGACCTGGGCGACGGGCCCAAGAAGTACCGCCGCGACACCAACACGATGCCCAACTGGGCCGGGTCGTGCTGGTACTACCTGCGCTACCTCGACCCCGCCGAGACCTCGGCGGCCGCGCTGCCCGAGCTCGAGCAGTACTGGCTCGGGCCGCAGCACAACCCGACGTCCGGCCCCGCCGGCGGCGTCGACCTCTACGTGGGCGGCGTGGAGCACGCGGTGCTGCACCTGCTGTACGCGCGCTTCTGGCACAAGGTCCTCTTCGACCTGGGCCACGTCACGGCCGTCGAGCCGTTCGGCAAGCTCTTCAACCAGGGCTACATCCAGGCCTACGCCTACACCGACTCGCGCGGCCAGTACGTGCCGGCCGAGGAGGTCGAGGGCGACGAGCAGACCGGGTTCACCTGGCAGGGCCAGCCCGTCAACCGTGAGTACGGGAAGATGGGCAAGTCGCTGAAGAACGTGGTGACGCCCGACGAGATGTACGAGCAGTACGGCGCCGACACGTTCCGCGTCTACGAGATGTCGATGGGCCCGCTGGACCTGTCGCGCCCGTGGGAGACCCGCGCCGTCGTCGGGTCGCAGCGGTTCCTGCAGCGGCTGTGGCGCAACGTCGTCTCGGAGGAGACGGGCGAGCTCACCGTCACGGACGACGAGCCCGATACCGCGACCCTGCGCGCCGTGCACCGCGCCATCGCCGACGTCGGCGTCGAGATGGAGAACATGCGGCCCAACACCGCGATCGCCAAGCTCATCACGCTGAACAACCACCTCACGGGGCTGTCGGCCGTGCCGCGCTCGGCCGTGGAGCCGCTGATCCTGATGACGGCGCCCATCGCGCCGCACATCGCGGAGGAGCTGTGGTCGCGGCTCGGCCACGAGGAGTCGCTGGCGCACGCGCCGTTCCCCGCGGCCGACCCGGCCTACCTGGTCCAGGACACCGTGACCTGCGTGGTCCAGGTGCAGGGCAAGGTGCGCGCCAAGTTCGAGGTCGCCCCGGGCATCTCCGCGGAGGACCTGGAGGCGACGGCCCTGGCCGAGCCGAACGTGGTCAAGTTCCTGGACGGCCGCGGCGTGCGCAAGGTGATCGTCCGCGCCCCGAAGCTGGTCAACATCGTCCCAGCCTGACCCTCTCGTTGAGTGCTGGGTATTTGTTGAGTTTCCGGTCCGGAACCAACAAATACCCAGCACTCAACGGTTTCGCAGGGCTGCGCGGATGCGGGCGATCAAGCGGGCAGGGTGCCGGATGACGTCGTCAGCCGTCGCCGTGATGATCAGCCACCCCGCGTCCTCGAGGCGCTGCCGGCGCTCGACGTCGCGGCGCCACGTCTCCGCGTCGGTCCGGTGGTGGTCGCCGTCGTACTCGATGGCGATCTTGAGCTCCGGATAGGAGAGGTCAGGGAGCGCGAGGAACTGGCCCGCGGCATCGCGGGCAGGGACGTTGACCGCGGGCTCGGGCAGCCCCGCGTCCACGATGATCAACCGCAACCGCGTCTCCATCGGCGAGTCCGTCCCGGGCCTCACCAGGTCGACAGCCTCCCGGCAGAGCGCGAGCCCTCTCATCTTGAAGGTCTCGCGCATGAGGTGGCCCAACGCCGGCACCGTGGTTGCCGGACCCTTGCGGCGTGTCATCGCGTCCCCTAGGCCGACGAGGCTGTCCCGGTCCAGGCCGTGCGCGACCTGAAGCCAGGTCTGCGGTGCCGACGTGATGCGGAGGCCGAACCGGTCCACGACGTCGAGCTGCTTCTGACCGCAGAAGTGCGCCGTGATCGCGTGCCGCTGCGCCCGCTCGCCCCTGCGCGGGGTCACGACGTGAATGGCCTGATCGTCGGCGAGCTGCCAGGGGAGGTCGACGCCGAGCAGCCGCAGCGCCGTCGTGCGTGCGAAGACGGCGTTCGGATGGACCACGCGTGCGATCGCGCGGCAGTGGTCGATGAGCGACGGGTCGGCGTCGTCGATCCGGACGCCGGACGTCGGGACGGCGAACCGCCCGGACCGCAACAGATGTGGGCTGATATCAAGGTCTGGTGCTTCGGACACCGTGAAGATGCGCTTTGCCACCTGTTCAGGCTGGACCTTCCCAGCCGACCCTGCTGCCTATCCACAGCCCCCGCCCGCCCAGCTCGTTGAGTGCTGGCTATTTGCGGAGATTCCCGCGCCAGGACAACAAATAGCCAGCACTCAACGAAGGGGTTAGCGCTTGCGGGTGCCGAACAGGGAGCGGGTCAGCTCGCGGACCAGGACAGTGCCCGCCGTCTTCGCCAGCGACGTGACCACGCGGTTGCGGTCGCGGGCGGCCTGCTCCTTGTGGCGGGCCTCCGTCTTCTCGCGCGTGGCCGCCTCCTTCTCGAGCCGGGCGCGCTCCTTGGCCAGCTCCCGCTCGTCCTCGGCGGCAGTCGCCGAGCCCTCGGCGGCGGCGCGTCCGGCGGCCTGCTCCTGCGCCTTCGCCTGCAGCAGCTCGAACGCGGACTCCGCGTCGACCGGAGTGCCGTACCTCGCCTGGCCGGGGGAGGCCGCGACGACCTGGTCGATCGCCGCGTCTCCGGCGGGGTCCATCGAGGCCTGCGGCGCCCGCACCCGGGTCCACGCGACGGGGGAGGGCGCGCCCTTCTCGGTCAGTACCGTGACCACCGCCTCACCCGTGCCGAGCGACTGCAGCAGACGCTCCAGGTCGTACGGCGACGTCGGGAAGGTGCGGGCGGCGGCCCGCAGCGCGGTGGCGTCGTCGGGCGTGAAGGCGCGCAGCGCGTGCTGCACCCGGTTGCCGAGCTGGGCCAGGACGTCGGACGGCACGTCCTTGGGTGACTGCGTCACGAAGAAAACGCCGACCCCCTTGGACCGGATCAGCCGCACCGTCTGGACCACCTGCTGCAGGAAGTCCTTCGAGGCACCGGTGAACAGCAGGTGCGCCTCGTCGAAGAAGAACACGAGCTTCGGCTTGTCGGCGTCGCCCACCTCGGGCAGGTCCTGGAAGAGGTCCGCGAGCAGCCACATGAGGAACGTCGAGAAGAGCTGCGGCCGGTCCTGCACCGCGGGCAGCTCCAGCACGCTGAGCACGCCGAGGTCGCCCTTGGTCGCGATCAGGTCCGACGTCGCGAACGCGGGCTCGCCGAAGAACGCGTCGGCGCCCTGCCCCTCCAGCCCCACGATCTCGCGCAGGATGACGCCCGCCGTGGCCGCCGAGACACCGCCGATGCCCTTGAGCTCACCCTTGCCCTCGTCCGAGGTCAGGTAGGCGATCACCGACTGCAGGTCCTTCAGGTCCAGCAGCGCCAGGCCCTTCGTGTCGGCCCAGTGGAAGATCAGCGTGAGGCTCGACTCCTGCGTCGCGTTCAGGCCCAGCACCTTGGACATCAGGAGCGGCCCGAAGTCGGTGACCGTCGTGCGGATCGGTACGCCCTTGCCGATCCCGCCGAGCGAGTAGAACTCGACCGGGTACTGGGTCGGCCTCCAGTCCTGCCCGATGCTGGCCGCGCGCTCCGCGACCTTCGGGTTGTCCGGACCGGGCAGCGCGAGCCCCGACAGGTCGCCCTTGACGTCCGCCAGGAAGACCGGCACACCGGCCAGCGACAGCCCCTCGGCCATGCCCTGCAGCGTCTTGGTCTTGCCCGTTCCCGTGGCGCCCGCCACGAGGCCGTGCCGGTTCAGCATCGACAGTGCGAAACCCACCTGGACCTGCGGGTTCGGCATGGCCTCGCCCCCGGGCTCGCCCTCCAGGAGGGCGCCCAGCGGGAGCGTGGCCTCCGCCGCGTAGCCCGCGGCGACCTCGGCCGCGTAGCCGTCGAGCGGGGCGTCGGGGGCCTCGTGCGCCGCGGACGACGCCGGTGCTGCCTCCTCCGGCCCGCCCGTCTCCGGGGCCGCGGGCGCGGCTGCCCGTTCCGCCTCCTCGAGGGCCTTCTGGGCCGCCGCGGCGGCCTCGCGCAGAGCGGCGAGATCTGGCGTCGATGCATCGGGCATGTCTCGGATGCTAAGTCGGCCCCTGGTGCGGCGCGCGGGGAGGCTCCCGGGCGTTTCGCCGTCGGGTTCCCCGCACGGTTAGAGTGTCGCGGTCATGCGCAACCGTCGTCGTCCTTCCCGCCCGGCACCCCAGGAGGTGCGGGTCGTCACCGACTCGACCGCCTGCCTCCCTGCTGGTTCGACGGGCGGCCCGGTCGTGGTGCCGCTGCGCGTCCTGGTGGGCGACGAGGCCTACGCCGAGGGTGAGGACATCACGCCCGACCGGCTCGCCGAGCTCGTCTCCGAGGGCGAGCAGGTGACGACGTCGCAGCCGTCCCCCGAGGCGTTCGCCGCCGTCTATCGCACGCTTGGTGAGCAGGGCGTCCGGTCGGTCGTCTCGGTGCACCTGTCGGGTGCGCTGTCGGGCACCGTCGGCTCGGCGGGCACCGCGGCCGCGCGGTCGCCCCTGCAGGTGCGTGCGGTGGACTCGCGGACGGCGGCCGCGGGCCTCGGCTTCGCGGCCCGCGCCGCGGCCGAGTGCGCCGCCGCCGGGGCCGACGCCACCCACGTCGCCGCGCGGGCCATGGAGGTCGCCGCGACGGCCCACGCCGTGTTCGTGGTCGACACGCTGGAGCACCTGCGGCGTGGCGGCCGCCTGTCCGGCCCGGCGGCCGCTCTGGGCACCGTCCTCGGCGTCAAGCCCATCCTGCGGCTGTCCGACGGCGCGATCGAGCTGGCCCAGCGGGTGCGCACGCGCGCGGCCGGCGCCGAACGGCTGCTGGAGCAGGCCGCCGCGTTCGTCGCCGAGGCGGAGCGCCCCGTCGTCGCCGTCCACCACTTCGGCGCGCACGACCGGGCGCTCGCCCTGGCCGGCCGCCTCCACACGCGCACGCGGGCGGACGTCGAGGTCACACCGCTGAGCGCGGTCCTCGGCGTGCACGTCGGCCCGGGCACGCTCGCCGTCGTCGTCGCGGACCTGGGCGACCACGCGCACTGACGCCTGCGGTGCTCAGCGGGACAGGACCTCCCGCAACCTCGCCGCGAACTCGACCGGCTTGTCGGCCGGCTGGCCGTACTCCCCGCCTCCGAACCCGCCGTGGCCCCCGGGGAAGACGACCGGCTCGGCGTCGAGCAGCGCAGCCGTCGCGCGGGACGACCGGCCCGTCAGCTCCTCGCCCGTGTCCTCCCCGACGGCGATCAGGACGTCGGGCGTGCCGGCCTTCAGGGTCGCCCAGGCCGGCTCGTACGGGGGGAGGGTCAGCATGTTGACGCCCAGCAGCAGGTCGTCGCGTGCGCCGTCGTCCTCGGTGGGCAGGCCGAACATTGCCGGGTCCGGGTCGGGCTGGGCGGCGTAGTCCGCGGTGAGCTCACCCGCGGCCATGACCAGCGCGATGAACTTGGCCATCCCCGCGCCGAAACCCTTCGCCTGGTAGGTGTCGTGGATGTCCGTCATGGCCGCGACCACGGCCGCACGGTCCGGGAGCACGCTGGGCAGCGGCGGCTCGTGCGCGACGACGGTCCGCACGTCCTCCGGGTGGGTCGCGGCGAGGTCGAGGGCCACGGCGGCGCCGCCGCTGGAGGCGAAGAGGTCCACCGGGCCACCGCCGACGGCCTCGATGACCCGGTGCACGTCGTCGGCGTGGTTCGACATCACGGGCATGTCGGAGCCTGAGCGCGTGCTGCGCTCGACGCCGCGCGGGTCGTAGGTCACCACGGTGCGGTCGGTGAAGTGGCCGGCCAGCGTGGTGAAGCCCTGGGCGCCCATCGGCAGGCCGAACAGCAGCAGCGGCGGCTCGTCGGTGGGGGTCGCAGCCTCGCGCACGTCATAGGTCAGCACGGCGCCCGGTACCTCGAGGGTGTGGGTCTTCTTGTCGGTCATGGTGCTCGCTCCTGGTCTGTTCCGCGTGTCCCGGGTCTGCGGGTTCCGCTCGGGTCCGCATGCGGTCGTCAGGTCCGACGACGGCGCCGTGGCGAACTCATCGGTGCGCCTGGACGAAACTCGTCGGCCGGCCGGACGGACCCTCGGGACGGCGTCGTGCGGGGACGAGCCCGACCACAGGGGGCTCTTTTCGACGTCTGTGCACAGGCGGGCCTCGCTGTCCGTCCGAGGCGTGCGCCGCGCGCCTAGCGTCCTGGGACATGCAGCCAGAGACCGCGCAGCAGCGCCGCCCAGACCCCTGGCCGTTCGGCCCGGTGCGCGGGTCGGACGGCCCCGGATCCTTGCCCGGCGAGGAGCCGACCGCGGAGTCACCCGTGCCGTCGCCGGCGCGGCCCCCGGACGATCCGTGGGCCGCAGCCCCGGCAGCGTCGCCGGCGGGTGAGGACGATGCCCGAACCGAGACCGACGACCTGGTGGCGCGGCTGCGTGCCCGACGATCCACCTCGGGCGTGGCCGCCGCCTACGCGGCGGCGCACGGCCATCCCGCCGACCCGCGGGCCGAGCAGGGCGCCCGCCGGTGGGCCCTGACCGGCACGACGGCGGTGGTGGCCGTCGTGACCGTGCTGCTGCTCGGGCTGGGCGGGGCCGCGCTCTCGCTGCGGGGCGGCGACGTCGAGGCCCTGGCCCCGGTCGCCGCCGACGAGGGGCCGGACGGCGCGTCTGCGAGCCCCGGGGCGGGCGGGAACGAGGCCGTGAGCGGGTCCGGCCCGTCGTCGGAACCAGGCGGCTCGGGTGGATCTGGGGAGCCAGATGCGCCCGGCGCCGCGGAAGGCCTTCCGCGAGAGGCTGGCGGCGACCTGCTGGTGCACGTGGTCGGCGAGGTGGCCCGGCCGGGCCTGGTCACCCTGCCCGACGGCGCCCGCGTGGCCGACGCCGTCGAGGCCGCCGGCGGCGTGACCCGTAAGGCCGACCTGACAGCCGTCAACCTGGCGCGCGCGGTGGTCGACGGTGAGCAGCTGTACGTGCCTAAGCCGGGGGAGCCGGTGCCGGGAGCGGCCGCGCCGGCCTCGGGCAGTGGTGGTGGCGGTGCCGGGAGCGCGGGCGGTACGGCCGGCGCCGTCGACATCAACGCGGCGGACGCTGCCGGGCTGGAGGCGCTCCCCGGTGTAGGACCGTCGATCGCGCAGGCGATCGTCGAGTGGCGCGAGACCAACGGAGCGTTTGCGAGCGTGGACGAGCTGGACGACGTGCCGGGTATCGGTCCGGCCACCCTCGACGAGCTCCGCGACAGCGCGCGGGTGGGGCCATGACCGACCTGCGCATGGTGCCCGCCGCCCTCGCGGTCTGGGTCGTCGCCTGGGTGCTGACCGGTCCCGGGGAGCGCTGGAGCGGCCTGCTCGCGGGGCTGGCGGCGGCCGTCGTCGGCGCGGCGTGCCTTGCGATCGTGCTCATGCGCGACGCGGGTCGTGATGGCCTCCCGGTATCTCGTTCCCGACGGGCGGTGACCGGCGGACGCGGGGTGACCGGTGGTCCTGCGGTGACCGGCTGGTTGGCGGGGCACGTCCGGCCGGGGCACGCCCGGCGAGCCTCGTTCGTCCTGCCGGGAGGGCATCCGCAGCCGGGCCGAGACGCCCGGACAGGCCCGCCAGCCCGGACAGCTCGGCCTCCGACCCCGACCGCCCTCGTCGCGCACGCCGCTCTCGCGGCGGCCTGCGTCCTCGGGGTCACCGCCTCCGCGCACGTCCAGCTCGCGGGCCGCGCGCCCCTCGCCGGGCTGGCCGAGCAGCGCGTGACGGCGACCCTGGTCGGCGTCGTGGTCTCCCAGCCTGAGCCGTTCGCCTTCGCCCCGGGCGCCGGGCAGCACCGCTGGGTGCTCGCCGCACGCGCGGTGGACGCTCGCGGCGTCGGGTCGGCGGCGCGGGCCCACGTCCAGGTGCTGTCCGATGCCGTGCCCCGGTACGGGGCGACCGTGACTGTCTCGGGCGGGCTGCGCCCCGCCGACCCCGGCGCGGCCGAGGCCGCCCGCCTGAACGCCGAGAGCACCGCCGAGATCCGGGCGCCGCCGTCCGTCCTCCGCGTGCTCGACACCCATCGCGCCGCGCTCCTCGACGTGACCGACCCGCTGTCCCCGCAGGCCCGCGGGCTGGTGCCCGGCGCCGCGATCGGGGACACGACGCGGCTCCCGGACGACCTGTCCGAGGAGATGCGCACCACCGGGTTGTCCCACATCACGGCGGTGTCGGGGGGTCATTTCGCCGTCGTCGTGACCGTCCTGACCCTGCTCTGCTCCGTCGCCCGGCTGCCGAGACCGGTCAGGGTGCTCGTCATCGCGCTCGCGTCCCTCGCCTTCGTGCTGCTCGTCCGGCCCGAACCCGCCGTGCTGCGGGCAGCGGTCATGGCGGCGTTCGCCCTGACCGGGGTGGCGCTCGGCCGGCCCTCCCAGGCCGTCCCGGCGCTCGCTGCGTCGGTGGTCGGGCTGCTCGTGGTCGACCCGTGGCTGGCCCGCTCCTTCGGGTTCGCGCTGTCGGCCGCGGCGACGGCGGGGCTCGTGCTGCTCGCGGCGCCGCTGGCCGCGCGGCTGGCCCCCTGGACGGGGGAGGCCCTGGCGTTCGCCCTGGCCGTGCCGCTCGCCGCGCAGGCCGCGTGCGGCCCGGTGCTGGTGCTGCTCGACCCGTCGGTGTCCACGGTCTCGGTGCTCGCGAACCTGCTGGCGGGGCCGGCCCTGGTCCCGGCCACTGTGTTCGGGCTGGTCGCCACGGTGCTCGCGCCCTGGCTCCCGGTCGTCGCCGGGTGCGTGGCCTGGGCGGCGAGCGGGGCCACCTGGTGGATCGCCGCGGTCGCGCACCGGTGCGCCGCTCTTCCCGGCGCGACCGTCCCGTGGCCGGGCGGCCCGGTCGGTGCGGTCCTGCTGGCCGCGCTCACGGGACTGGCGTTGTGGGCCCTGCTGCGCCGGGGACCGGACCGCGGCTGGCCCGAGTCGTGGCGCGCGACGGCCCGCTCCGGCCTGCGCGAGGTCGTGCGCGAGGTTCTGCGTGGCGCCCCGCCCGACGCTCCGGTTCCCGGCCCGCGCAGCGCCCTGCCCGGCACGCGGCGGGGTGCCCCGCGCGAAGCCCGGACGCTCCGGCGGCCGCTCACACGCGCGCGCTTTCTCCTGCTCCTCGCGGCCGCCTCGGCGGCGGCGCTGGTCGTCGCCCTCGCAGTACCCCGCCTCGCGGCCCGCTCGGGGATGCCGCAGGACTGGCAGGTGGCGGCCTGCGACGTCGGGCAGGGGGACGCGCTCGCCCTGCGCACCGGTCCGTCGTCGGCCGTGGTCGTGGACGTCGGCCCGGACGGGCCCGCCGCCGACCGCTGCCTCGACCAGCTCGGGATCACCCGGGTGGACCTGCTCGTGCTCAGCCACTTCCACGCCGACCACGTGGGCGGTCTCCGTCCCGTGCTCGCCGGGCGCGAGGTGGTCGCGGCACTCGTGTCCCCGGTACCGGAGCCCGCCGCGAACGCCGTGGCGACCGAGGCCGCGCTGGGCGCCGCGGGTGTACCGGTCCGGGTCGCGGGGACCGGCGACCGGGGAGCCGTCGGGAGCCTTGCCTGGCGGGTGCTCCAGGCGGGCGCCGGCACGGGTGCCAACGACTCGAGCGTCGTGCTCGCCGCCCGCGTGGCCGGGCTGGACGTGCTGCTGCTCGGCGACCTGGAGGACGCCGGACAGGAGGCGCTGGTCCCGCAGGCGGGTCGCTTCGACGTCGTGAAGGTCGCGCACCACGGGTCGGCGGTGCAGTCCCGCGCGCTCGCGGAGCGGGTGCGTCCGGCGGTCGCCCTCGTCTCGTCCGGTCGGGGCAACGAGTACGGGCACCCGACCGACGAGGCGCTCGACCTGTACGCGGGTGTCGGCGCGGCAGTGGTGCGCACCGACGAGTGCGGAACCGTCGCGCTGGTCGTGCGCGCAGGGGAGGTGTCGCTGGCCGGTTGCTGAGCGGTCGGACAACGGGGCGGCCGCCGAGTGCCCTGCGTCCCGACCCCGCGGCGGCACGAGGCCCGCCGGCGAGCGGCGGCCGGTACGACTCGCCCCGGTCCCGCCGCAGGCCACACGGGCACTGGTACACGAGAGCGCGACACTTCGCGAAACGTTGCGGATCCTGAACACGGCCCTAACGTGGGGGGAGGACGGGTGAAGTTCCGTCAGCACGTACCAGGGGGCAACGTGGTCGAATCAACCCGAACCGCCCGGCGGCACCGCCGGATCATCGCGGTCACAGCGGCAGTGGCTCTCCTCGTCCCGGCGGCGGCGCTCAGCGCCGTGGGAAGGGACCAGGCGAGCGCACAGCTCCAGCTCCGCGAGGAGCTGCTGGAACAGTCGGTCGTCACCGAGGTCTCCGAGACCGACCAGGTGGTCCGCGTCGACACCGCGCAGGACCCGGAGGCTGCCGCGCAGTGGCTGGACGAGTCGGCCGAGGTGCTGGACGGCTGGACCGTCGTCGTGGGCGGCGCGGAGCCGCGGTCCGGCGAGGAGCGCGCGGCGCTGGACGAGCAGCAGGCGGCGGGCGACACGCCTCCGGACGCCTCGTGCCCGGAGGTCCCGGAGGGTCCCCGGTCGGAGGACGGCTCCACGACGCCGGTCCTGGGCTGCGGCACCGGCAAGGACGTCCAGCTCACCGCGGGGGCGGCGCGCGCGACGCAGGGCGGTCCGTCCCGCACGCTGGGGACCGCCGTCGACGACGTCCTGGCGTCCTACCTCCCGGGCGCGGACCTGCCGGCCACGAAGGTGCGGCTCAGCAAGGGGCACGCCACGGTCGACGTCGGCGCCGGGTTCGAGCAGGCGCTGTCGGACGCCGGGGTCTACCCGGGCGACGTCTGGCAGGCGCTCCTGTTCACGGCGTACAGCAACGGGGACGTCGACTCGGTGAAGTTCACGCTCGACGGGGACTGTCTCGCCTTCGCGTACGCGACCGGCGGCGACATGTGCGCGTCGACCGACCTGCCGATCGATCTCGGCTGAGGGGGTGGCGATGCGGAAGACTCTTCGCCGGCTCGTGTCGGTGCTCACCGTCGTCCTCGTGGGGGCCGCCGGCTTCCTTGTGACGGCACCCACGGCGTCCGCGGACGTGACCTACGTGCCGGACAACTGGAACGGCAAGGTGGTCTACCTGTCGCAGGCGTGCCACGACCGCGGGGACACCGTGTGCCACGACAACACGGGCTGCGACGGCTTCAGCGAGAACATCAACTCCTACAAGGTCGCGATGTCGACCATCAACGGAGGCAGCACGGACCACCTCAGCCTCCTGGAGCGGGGCTACAAGGTGGTCCGGGGCAACGGGCTCACGCGGAAGAACATCGCCAGCTCGAACCGGGTGGGGGCGGACCTGCACATCCCGCTGCACTCCAACGCCATCAGCGCGTCCTGCGAGTCCGGCAAACCGGCGTCGCGGTACGGCACGCACGCCATGTACGTGTCGAGCGCCGGCAAGGAGTGCGCGGCGAAGATCGTGCAGCGCGTCGGCGCGAGCAGCCCCGGCACCAACGACACCCGGCAGTACCGGACGGACCTGGGCGAGCTGAACCAGACCAACGCCGTCGCGTGCTACCTGGAGCAGGACTTCCACGTCTGGCAACGAGGGGTGAACTGGATGCGCGACCGCGACTCCTGGAGCTGGCGCCTGGCCATGGCCGTCGACGTGTACATGGGGTACCCCTGATGCGCGCCCGGCAGGCCACCGCGGTGGCCGCCATCGCCGCTGCCCTGCTCCTGCTGGCCGGCTGCACCGCGGCCCCGACGGGGCCGGGAACGTCGGGGCCGTCGCGCGGGGCGGGCGCGACGACGGAGGAGAGCCCGACGCCGTCGGGCGATGCGGACGGCTCGGACGAACCGGAGATCACCGTGCGGGCTGCCGGCGGCGCCTGGCTCGTGCGGGGCACGGGCTTCGCGGGCGGCAACCAGTACCTGGTCCAGTGCGTCGGCGGGACGACGGCGGGGGCGAGCGCGCTCGACGAGTGCGACATGTCGACCAGCGAGCAGGTCGTCGCCGACGAGGGCGGCCGGATCACCGCGACCCGCCAGGCGCGGGCGTTCGTCAACGTCGGCTCGGTCTCCGAGGTGGACTGCACGGGCGACCCGTGCGCGCTGGCCGTCGCCGACCTGTCGGACCGGGTGCTCGCCGCCGCCCCGGCACCGCTGCCGGGCGGCTCGGAGCCGCCGGACGCGCCCACGCTCACGCTGTCCGAGCGCGAGTTCGACGCCGACAACGGCCGCGTCACGGTGACGGGCAAGGGCTACGCGGCGGGCGCGACCGTCCGGATCGTGCAGTGCGCCACCACCGCCGACGGTGCGGTGGACGGAGACAACTGCCTGTACGACGACGGGAAGCGCGTGATCGCCGACCGCGCGGGCACGCTGGTCACGCAGCTGCCTGTGGTGCGGGAGATCGAGCTCGTCGACGGGGGAGTCGCCGACTGCGCCGAGGCCGGCGCCTGCGTGATCGCGAACGCGTGGACCGACGGCGGGCGGATCGCCCTGGCCGACCTCGTCTGGGAGTAGGGCGCGGGACCGGCCGCTGTGGGTGGCGCGTGGCAGGCTGTGTCCGTGCCTCCCGCAACCAGACGCCGTACCGCCACCGCTCCCGCCGGCCGGAGCTGGGACGAGCCGACCCTGGCTCCCATCGTGCTGGTCCGTGGTGCCGAGCCGCTCCTGACCGAGCGCGCGGTGGACGGCGTGGTGCGGCTCGTGCGCGAGCGTGATCCCGACGTCGAGAAGGTGGAGCTGGAGGGGGCGACGTACGGCACGGGCCAGCTCATGGTCGCGGCGAGCCCGTCCCTGTTCGGCGAGGCCAAGGTCGTGGTGGTCCGCTCGACGGAGTCGGGCACCGAGGACCTCATGGCCGACCTCATCGCGTACGTCGGCGCGCCCGACGCGGAGACCACGGTCGTCGTGGTGCACGGCGGCGGGCAGCGCGGCAAGAAGATGCTCGACACGATCACGGGCTCCGGCGCGCCGGTCATGGTGTGCGAGCCCGTGACGAAGGACGCGGAGAAGGCGTCGTTCGTGGTGGGGGAGTTCAAGGCGGCCCGCCGCCGGGCGGACGCCGAGGGCGTGCGCGCCCTCGTCGACGCGCTGGGCAGCGACCTGCGCGAGCTCGCGGCGGCGTGCGCACAGCTCGTCGCGGACACCACGGGCACCATCACGGCCGCCACGGTGGACCGGTACTACGGCGGCCGGGTCGAGGCCACGGGCTTCCGCGTGGCCGACGCCGCGGTGGCGGGCGACGCCGGTGGCGCCGTCGCCCTGCTGCGGCACGCCCTGGACACGGGCCTGGACCCGGTGCCGATCGTCGCGGCCCTGGCGCTGCGCCTGCGCAACCTGGCCAAGGTCGCCTCGATGCGCGGCGGCGGGCTGTCGGCGCGAGACCTGGGCATGGCCCCCTGGCAGGTCGACCGCGCCCGCAAGGACCTGCGCGCCTGGACGCCGGAGGGCCTCGCGGCGGCGATCTCCGCCGTCGCGCAGGCCGATGCCGACGTGAAGGGCGAGGCGCGGGACACGGTGTTCGCCGTCGAACGCGCGGTCATGACGATAGCCCGCTCCCGCCGCGCCTGACCCCGCCGGGCGACTTTGTGGTCGACAGCGGACCCAGGTCAGTCGACCGTGCCCGATTCAGTATTGAGAAACCTCGAAGACCTGGAACTTGGCGGACTTCAACTCCTTCAGGTTCTCTTCGGAGGCGAGCACGAAGAGTTCGAACGATTGCGACTGACCAGGCTTGAGAGAGTTGGTGCTGGCCCAGTCCTCTTCGATGCGGTCCCCGGACGCGTCGACGGCCTCGACCGAGACGTCATAGGTGTACGCCTCGTCTGCCTTGTTTGTTATCTTCACCGGCAGGCTGGTCTCGACGAGGCCCACATCGTCGGTCTTGGCCTCGAACGAACCGATGTCGACCGTGAGGTCGTTCTTGAGGATCTCCTCGGTGGCGCTGCCATCCATCTTGTCCAGGTTGCTATCGAGCTCGGCTCCGGCCTCATCAACGCCTTCGGAGACCGCATCGATGGTGCTGACGTAGAAGGCCTGCGAAGCGAAGACGCCACCAGTTGCGACGACGGAGATGATGATCGCGGAGATTGCCAGTCCGCGGTAGTGGCTTCGCCCCCGGCGCGTCCTGACGAGACCGACAATCCCGAATATCAGTGCAAGGACCGCAAGAATGGCGGCGAAGTTGTTGATGATGGGTATCACGCAGAGCAAGGCTGCGACGAGTGCGAGGATAAATCCCGTGATTGCCGACGCATTTCCTTTTTGCTGCATCGGTGGCGAGATGGGTTGTTGCGGCGGCGGCCCAGGTGGGGGTGTAGGACCCGGTGGAGTGCTGGGCGGCGCAGGAGGCTCAGACATTCGAGGGCTCCCTGACGGGACGAATAATGTGTCCGGGGCAAAGAATTGCGACGGCGTGTCCGGTTTTTGATCCGGCACAAGATGCGTTCATCAAGATTAGCGACTGAGCGGCCCATGCACACCTTTTGCTGGCTATATGAAATTGCACGAATTGGCAAGTTTCATATTTGCAGCGCAGGTCAAACGACATCGGTCGGTGCCCCCTTGTGCTGCAATATCTCGACCTCGCCCCGCCCGACCCCGCCGTACCCAACCCGCCGGGCGTAACCCATCGCGTCAGCTCCCGCCGCTCCCGCCGTGCCCGACGGCGGGTGCGCCGGCACGAGTGCGCTTCTACCCAGTCAATTGGTCCGGAACAAGGCTTGCTTCGGACCCGGCGCCTGGGTAGAAGCGCACATCGGCGGTGCGGGGCGGCGGAGCGGAGCGCCGGTTCGCGGGCGCCGGGCGAGACCCGCGCCCGCACCCGCGTCAGGTCGGCAGTTTCCGGCCACACGGCAAGGTGCCGCTCGCCCGGAAGTGCGCTTCTACCCCGTCATTGGGCCCGAAATCAGCCCTGTTTCGGGCCCAATGACGGGGTAGAAGCGCACCTTGCGGGTGGGCGGGTCAGCGGCCCGCCGGGCCAGCGGGTCAGCGG
>NZ_JBHWLR010000013.1:43103-176601 GCF_042731755.1 Promicromonospora sp. NPDC059942 | reverse complement strand
CCCCTTCCAAGAGAAAACCAAAGCCCCCTCGAGAGGAGGTGGTCGGGGGGACGGGAAGATGTGGAGAAGGCCCAGCTTTTGAGGCCCGGGTTTCTTCGCTTTGACCTGTGTCAAAGCGAAGAAACCCGGGCCTCAAAGGGGACTTGCGGGTCTTCGGTTTCAGACGGCGGGCGGGACCGCGACGACCTTGCCGTGGACCTGCCCGGCGTCGGCCTGCCGGTGGATCTCCGGCAGCTCGCTCAGCGGCACGCGCCGGGCGATCTCCACGTGCAGGTCGCCGCTGTCGACGAGGGCGACCAGGCCCGAGAGCACGTCGGCGTCGGGATGCAGGAAGACCGTGACGGCGCGCACGCCGCGCCCCTCGTC
Source organism: Promicromonospora sp. NPDC059942 (assembly GCF_042731755.1). NCBI lineage: Bacteria > Bacillati > Actinomycetota > Actinomycetes > Micrococcales > Promicromonosporaceae > Promicromonospora > Promicromonospora sp. NPDC059942. The sequence continues at coordinate 176,235 of NZ_JBHWLR010000013.1, read as the reverse complement.
GCCGGGCGTGGTCACGGTCGGCGTCGTGGAGACGACGACGCCGCCGTCGCGGACCCGTGCGGCCAGGGCGGCGAACGCCTCGGCGGTGATCGGGGCCAGGTTGAGCAGCAGGTCGACCGGCTCGGTCACCGCGTCGAGCACCGAGGTGGTCGTGTGGTCGATCACCTCGTCCGCACCGGCCGCCTTGACGGCCCGCTCGCTGCGCGGGCTCGCGGTGGCGACGACGTACGCGCCGGCGCGCCTGGCGAGCTGCACGGCGTACCCGCCGACCGGTCCCCCGGCGCCGTTGATCAGCACCCGCTGACCGGCCTGGAGCCCGCCGGCCTCGAACAGCGCCTGCGAGGCGGTGAGCGCCACGGACGGGAGCCCGGCGGCGTCGGGCAGCGGGATGCCTGTCGGGGCCGCGACCAGGTCCGCGGCCGGAGCGACGACGTACTGCGCCGCCGAGCCGTCGGCGATCATCGGGATGAACCCGACGACGTCCTGGCCCACCGCGAGGCCCTCCACGCCGTCGCCGAGCGCGTCGACCGTGCCCGAGACGTCGTAGCCCGGCACGTGCGGCAGCGCCACGGGGAAGGGCAGGAAGCCGCCGCGGATGCCGCCGTCGGCCGGGTTGAACGCCGAGCCGGCGACCCGGATGAGCACCTCGCCGGCGCCGGGCACCGGCCGGTCGGCGTCCTCGTAGCGCAGAACCTCGGCGGAGCCCGTCTCGTGGAACCGAACTGCCTTCATGATGTCGTTCCCTTCGTTCGACTGCTTCGGATTCGAAGCAACTGACGAGCACGCTAGCACCGCTTCAAATTCGAAGCAAGTGTTTCGAGTTGGAAGCATTCACGAGCCTGGCTAGGCTGGGGACGTGACCTCGACCCCGCCGCCCCTGGATGCCACGCAGCTGGGCGTGTACTTCGCCCTCATCGAGGCGAGCAGCCTGCTGAAGCACTCCGTCGAGCAGCAGCTGCGGGACGCCGGGGACCTGAGCTACGTGCAGTTCCAGCTCCTGGCGACCCTCGGGGACTCCCCCACGGGCAGCCGGCGCATGACCGATCTGGCCGACGGCGTCGTCTACAGCCGCAGCGGGCTCACCTACCAGGCACAGACGCTGGAGAAGCGGGGCCTCGTGGCCCGGTCGCAGTCCTCGGACGACGAGCGCGGCGTGACCGTCACGATCACCGACGAGGGGCGGGCCGTACTCGCGGACGTCTTCCCCGGTCACGTCGCCACCCTCGACGACCTGCTGTTCGCCCCGCTGAGCCGGGCGGACGTCGAGACGCTCGCCGACATCCTCGGCCGCGCGCGGGACCACATGCGCCAGACGCCGCCGCGGTCGGCGGGGGCGCGGCGGCGGAAGAAGGCGGCCGCGGCGGACTAGAGCCGGGCCCTTCCTACTCGGTCCCCGACCAGCTCGGCCGGATTCCCGGAGCGACCGACGGGACCTCGCTCAGGGGTGTCCGTCCGACCGGCAGCGGCTCCGGCGCCGTCGTCACCGGTGCGGACGACACGTTCTCGAGCAGCTCGTGGAGCCGTCCCGTCCGCAGCCAGTCCAGCAGCCGGGTGAGGCCGCTCTCCGCGCCGCGCGCCTCCGCCGGCGAGATCAGGCCGGACGCCGACGCCTGCACGAACTCGTCCTCGTCGACGAGCCGGTGGGTGCCGTCCAGGGCGACGAGCACGTCGAGAAAGAGATCGACCGCCGAGACATCGCCGCCGACCCGGACCATCGGGGTCGCGATGTCGCAGTTGAGCGCGAACGGCGCGCCGTCGGGCGGCCGCGTCTCCATCAGGTCGCCGGCCAGGTCGTACGTCGCGTTGATCTTGAACCACTCGGTCGAGAACGCGAGATGCCGGAGGACGAGCTTGTCGTCCGTGCCCCCGAGGTTCACCGGTTGCGGGCTCTGGCTCACGTACCTGCCGGCGTCGTTCACCAGGATGCCGTCGTCCGGCACGCGGAAGCACCGGACGTCGTCCTCGTCGGGATGGAAGTCGAAGTCTCGGACGGTCATCGCTGCCCCCTTGGACATCGCAGAGGCTCCCGACCCTAGTGACCGTCGACCTGCGCGACGGCCTCCGTGAACTCCCAGTGCCACGGTTCGTACGGCCCGGAGCCGCCGACCTGCGCCCAACCGGGGTTGTCCCAGCCCTGCTCCGGGCCGTTGGCCTTGAGCCAGTCCCAGCGCTCGCCGGCATAGCTGTCGGCGCAGATGTCCACGGCCAGGCCCCAACCGTGGTTGGACCGGCCCGGCGTCGCCGTCAGCGTCGGCTTCTGCGCCTTCGCCGTGACCTGCTGCGCGTAGCTGCGGTACCCGTCGGTGAGGCACAGCGCCTCGCCGAACTGCTCGGTGTACGCCTGGTTCAGGCGAGCCAGCGCGACGGCGGCATCGGCACGGACCGGCGGGTAACCGTCCCAGAGGGCGCACAGCTCGTCTGCGGGCACCTGACCGTTGAGTCCCGCACCCGTCGCCTCGCCGTCGCAGCCCGGCAGGACGGGCGGGGCCTCGACCTGCACCGACCCGGTCTCCCCGCCGGGCAGCGTCGCGTCCTGGGGGACGGTGACGCCGGTGTCGGCCGTGCCGCGTGGTGCCCGCTCCTGGCTGCGCGAGGCGGCACCTTCCCGGTCGCGCGCGGTCTCGACCGCGTCGGCCGACGGGTCGGTCAGCGCGACGGCGGCTCCCGGCCGGTCGCGCGTGTCACCTCCTGGCCCGCCCGCGGTCGCCACGGTGACCGACATGGTGGCGACGAGAGCGACCCCCACCCCGAGCTTCAACGGCCACCGCCGCGTGACCGCGGACCCTGCACCACTCGGCGCGGCGGAGTGCCTGCCCTTGCTGTGTCGGCCCCGTCTGGAGCGTGCTCGCGTCGGTCTTGCCATGGGGTGGTTCTCCTGGGGATCGGCAGGGTCGAAAGCTGGGGGACGTGAGGGGCGGGCCGGAGCCCGCCCCTCACGCGGAGTGCGTCAGAGGACGCGGATGAACGTCGGGTTGGACTGCCAGATCTGCGTGTAGCGCACCGTCTTGCCCGGTACGGGCGCCTCGATCTGCATGCCGTCGCCGGCGTAGATCGCGATGTGCCCGGGCGACCAGATCAGGTCACCGGGCTGCGCCTCGGACCACGAGACCTCCGGCCCGGCGTACCGCTGCTCGGACGAGGTGCGGGGCAGGGTGACCCCGACCTGGGCGTACACGTAGGAGGTGAACCCGGAGCAGTCCATCCCGGCCGGGGTCGAGCCGCCCCACAGGTAGGGCACGCCGAGGTACCGCATGCCGATCGACACCACGGCAGAGCTCGACGCCGAGGCCGGGAGGTCGACCGCGGCCGCGGCTGCCTCCGCGGCGGCGGCCTCGGCTTCCGCGGCCGCCTCGGCCTCCGCCTCGGCGGCGAGCTGCGCCTGGTACTCGTCATTCTCGGCCGCGGAGACGACCGAGACGGCGGCCTTCTCGACCCTCAGCTCGGCGTCGTTGGCCACGGTCACGACCGGCGCGGCGGCGACAGACTCCTTGGCCTGCGCCGCCAGGGCGTTGAGGTCTGCCGTGTTGAGGGCGCCCTGGACGGACTTGCCGGCCAGGGACGTGGTGACCGATGCGGATGCCGGGGCCGCTTGAGCGGGGGCTGCGACCAGGGACAGCAGCACGCCGGAACCGGCCGCGGCCGCGACGGCCGTGCGGCCGGCGAGCGTGGTGACCTGCTCGGTGGCGGCCCGGGCGACGTCGGCCAGGACCGGGCGGACCGCCCGGTGGCGACCACGGCCGCGCACGGCCGGGTCGGGGGTGTAGCTGGGCTCCATGAAAGCTGGGACCTTTCGGATCGGAGTAGAACCACACGCGGCCCCGGGTTCGGGGCGCGCGAAACCGGTCGACACCCCAGGTGGGGCGGTGTCGACGGGATGTGGCGGTCTACGTCCGGGAGATCCCGAGGGCGTGGAGCGACGGGGCGGCTGCCACGGCCACGCCGGAGGCGGTCCCGCGCTGGGGCTGCGCGAGGTCGGGCACCAGCCACTGCAGGGCGAGGACGGGCTCGCCGGCCAGCTCCGCGGAGGGCGACACGGACCGGTCGTACCGAGCCGTCACCGTGCGGTTCTCCGAGCAGTGGTTCGGGTCCTCACCGTGGTGGCCGGCGGCCCCTTCGGCCCCGGCGGACACCACGGCAGAGGCCGCGTACTGCCCGACGGCGCTCTCCGGGTGGGTGTGCTCGGCCTCGTCCAGGTGGACGCCGCAGAGCAGCTGCACGCCCACGACGGTGAGCACGAGGAACATGACGGCCAGGACGCTCATGATCTCTCGCCGGGGATCGGCGAGGAGCGAGCGGGCGGCGCGGGTCAGGTTCATGGCGAGCCCAAGAGTAACGGTATGGACACGGAACGGGGCAACACGGCGTGATGACCGGGCCGCTAGCCTGTGCGCGTGAATGGTGACTACCAGGTGTTCCGACCCAGGTCAGAGGACATATACGACTGGTCGGGCGGGCAGCTGCACCCCGAGATCCGGCAACACGTCGGGGTGGGCAACGTCGTCCGCGTCCAGGTCTCCGAGGACGGGAGCGCGGAGACCGGCTGGTCCGACACGCCTTACGTCCGTGTCACGGAACAGGACGGCGACCAGCTGACGGGGATCGTGGACGACCCCTACCGGTCGCAGTACAGCGCCCTGGACAACGGCACGGTCATCGAGTTCGACCGCGCGGACTTCACCGAGATCCCGCTCGACTGGCCCGAGAACGAGGCGTTGGCACCGAAGGCGACCCACACCGGGCAAGGTCGGGAGATCACCGGATACATCGAGCCGGACTGACACGCCGACAGACCTGCGGGAAAACCGTCATGAGGGTGCCGCCTGGGTGAGGAAGTTGTTGGAGATGTAGATCAGCTGATCCAGGAACCTGTACCCCGTCGACGGGGGAGCGACGTTCTCACTGCTCGCTATCACCTTGGTGTCCGAGGAGCTCGGAAGCTCCGTGGTGGAGATGTTGGCGATCACCGCACCGTAGATCGCGCAGAGCAGCACGACACGAACCCACACGGGCGGCCTTGTCCGTCCGACCAGGATCACCGCGACGAAGGCCGTGACGATCAGCAGCGTTCCCGAGTGGATCTTGCCGCCGCCGAGCAGCACGATGCCGCACAAGCCCGTGACGGCTGTTCCCGCCCACATCGCGATCTTCCTGGTCATCGCATGCCTCCACTCAGGTTGGGTCGCCCACCTCGTCGGCGGGTCGCACCCCACTCCAGCGGACGCCGCGTTCAGCCGGCGTTGGCGCGCACCACGCGTTCTGGCGGTTCGCTTATCCGGACCAAACATTGCCGCGGGCATGATGTGGCGGTGAGGGTCTTGGTGATCGAGGACGAGGACGTGATGGCCGAGGCCGTGGCGCTCGGGTTGCGCCGAGCGGGCTACGCCGCCGACATCGCCGTCGACGGCGGGCGGGCGCTCGAGCTGGCCGGCCTGAACCCGTACGACGTGGTGCTGCTCGACCGCGACCTGCCGGTGCTCCACGGGGACGAGGTGTGCAGGCGACTGGTCGCCTCCGGGTATCCGGCACGGATCCTGATGCTGACCGCGGCCGGTGCGCTCGACGACAAGGTCGGCGGGCTGCACCTGGGAGCCGACGACTATCTGACCAAGCCGTTCGCGTTCCTCGAGCTGCTGGCCCGCGTCGACGCGCTGGGCCGACGCACCGTCCGTGCCACCGGCCCGGTGCTTCGGTTCGCCGGTCTCGAGATCGACACCGCTCGCCGGGAGGTACGACGGTCCGGGAAGCCGGTGCCGCTGACGTTGACGTTGAAGGAGTACGGCGTACTCGTCGAGCTGGTGCGGGCCGACGGCGCGCCGGTGTCGGCCGAGGAGCTGCTGGCCCGGGTGTGGGACGAGAACGCCGACCCGTTCACCAACGCGGTGCGGGTCACGATGGTGGGGCTGCGCAACAAGCTCGGCGATCCGCCGCTCGTCAGGACGGAACGCGGCGTCGGCTACCGGGTGGTCGGGTGAGCACCGCGACCGGCCGTGCCCTGGACGGGCTCAGCGTGCGATGGCGGTTGACCGTGACCTACACGGTGGTGGCGGTCGTGTCTGCGGCAGTGCTGCTGGCCGCGGTCTATCTGCTGGTGGAGCTGGCGCAGCCCGACACGGTGGTCCTCAAGGGCGAACCGGCCGAGCTGCCGCTGATGCGCCCTGGCGACGAGCTGGCGTTGCGGGAGGCGCTCGACGAACAGCGCGCCGACGCCGTGGACACCACGCTGCGCAGCTTCCTGGTGTGGTCGGCGGTCGGGTTGGCTCTGATGGCCGGCGTGTCGGTCGCGGTGGGATGGGCATTCGCCGGTCGGGCGCTGCGGCCGGTGCACACCATCACCAGCCGCGCACGACGCCTCTCGGCCGACTCGCTCGACCAGCGGCTCCACCTCGACGGGCCGCGCGACGAGCTGCGCGAGATGGCCGAGACCTTCGACTCGTTGCTCGACCGGATCCAGGCAGCGTTCGCGTCCGAGCGCCGGCTCGTGGCCACGATGTCGCACGAGCTCCGTACGCCGCTCGCCAACCAGCGCGCCGTGCTCGAGGTGGCGCTGGCCGATCCCGGCGCGGACGCCGCCACGTTGCGACATGCGGCCGAGGTTGCCCGAGGCCAGGCCGAGCGCGCACAACGTACGGTCGACGCGCTGCTCACGCTGGCGCGGGTCCAGGCCGGCGCGGAGACGTCGCGACTCGCTCCGGTGGCGCTCGAACAGATCACCGGAGCAGCAGTCGATGCGACACGCGACCTCGAAGGGGCCGCGGAGCTCTCGTGGCAGGTCTCGCTGGACCCGGCAACCGTGACCGGCGACGCCGATCTGCTCGCCCTCGCAGTCGGCAACCTGCTGCACAACGCCGTGCTGCACAACGTCGAAGGCGGCTGGGTGCGAGTGCGAGTCGCGGCGAGCGTCGGCAGCGCCGTCGTCGAGGTCGCCAACAGCGGCCCGGAGCTGGACCCCGGCTCCGTCGAGGCCCTCACTCTCCCCTTCCGCCGTGGGGGCCGGGACCGGACGTCGTCCACACGGGGCACCGGGCTCGGACTCACCATCGTGAGCGCCGTCGCGGAGCATCACCACGCCGACCTCCGGCTCCGCGCCCGCGACGACGGGGGCCTTGACGCCCGGCTCGCCCTCCCGCTCGCGCCCTGACGAGGCGGCGTTCGCCCCGCGCTCGTCATGTCGCTCGCGGCTCCTGCTGGGCACCGCCGAGCCCGTCGAGGGCCACGACGTCCGCACCCCCGGGACCGATGAACTGCACCAGGTTGGCTGTCGCGCCACGCCTTCGCACGAGAACGGCGGGCACGGCCATGGGCGCGGGCCACGCCACGACGCGATAGGTCTCGGTCGCGGCCGAGACGGTCGCGTCGGGAGCAAGGGAACGGCCTCGTGCGTAGACCCGGAGCCGGTGCGGCCCACCGCCCACACCGATCCGAGGGACGCCTGAGTCGCCGTCCTCGATCCCCACGACGACCACGCCGCCAGGCCCGGCCAGGACGCTGACCTCGGCGGCCTCGTCCCACCCTTCACCGTCGACGTCGAGCGGTGCTCGGAAGAGGCCGACCTCGACCCGGACCGGCCCGCTGTCGATGCCCGTCACCAGCGTGGGACGTGCGGTCGTGTCCCACGCGCGTCCGCCGAATGCGGGATCCTGCCGAACATCCCTGATCTCCAGCATATGTCCGCTGACCCAGGTCTCATAGGTCGCGGCGAGACTCATCGGATGCGCACCCGGGACGGGCCACGATTGACATTTCTAATGGATTTGTACATCAGCGATGGTTCAACTTTCGGGGATCCGAACAATTGCGAGTGTGCAGCCATTTCCGCCCCGGCTCGATGGTATGGACCGATGAAGGGCAAGGCATGCCGGTTTCGGATCATGAAACGGTTTCACCTCGCAAGAGCCCGAGAGACCAATCCGGATTCACCCGGGCACCGAACCCAGGACGCACCCCTGGGGGCATCGGAAGATCGACCCACAGAAATACCCGACAAAGCGGTCACGACGTCTTCTTTGTCGCCGTTCCCCAGGCGCGCACTGTCCCATCCACACAGTGAAGGGGTACACGATGTTCGGCAAGAAGATGGTGGCCGAGATGATCGGCCGCAGCACAGCGAACCAGCCTGACCGCCGCAACTTCCTGCGGGCGGCGGGGGTGGGCGGCCTCGGCGTGATCGGCGGCGCCGCCCTCCTCGCCCAGGGGCCGTCACGTGCGACGGCCGCAGCAGAGGAGGACCAGGGGATCAGCGACGACGCGATCCTGAACTTCGCCCTCCAGCTGGAGTACCTGGAGGCGCAGTTCTACTCCTATGCCGCCACGGGGCAGGGCATCAACGGCTCGCTCACCGGGGGACGCGGAACGATCGGCAGGGTCACCGGTGGTTCCAAGGTCCCGTTCAAGTCCAAGCGGATCCGCCAGTACGCCGAGGAGATCGCCGGGGACGAGCTGGCGCACGTCCGGTTCCTCCGGACAGCACTCGGCGCCTCCAAGACGGCACAGCCCAACATCGACCTGAAGCACAGCTTCACGGCCGCCGCCCAGGCCGCCGGTCTGATCGGCCCGGGCCAGTCCTTCGACCCGTTCGCCGACGAGGAGAGCTTCCTGCTCGGTGCCTACATCTTCGAGGACGTCGGCGTCACCGCGTACAAGGGTGCCGCACCGCTGATCACCAACAAGACATACCTGGAGGCGGCGGCGGGCATCCTCGCCGTCGAGGCATACCACGCCGGGGTGGTCCGCAGCGCTCTGTTCGAGAAGGGCCTCGCGGAGGCAGCCAACGCCATCTCCACCGCGCGGGACAGCCTCGACGGCAGGACCGACGTGGACCAGGGGATCACCAAGCGTGGTGACGCCAACCTCGTGCCGGCCGACGTCAACGGCGTCGCCTACAGCCGGACACCGGGCCGGGTGCTCAACATCGTCTACCTGAACCCGGCCCAGGTGAGCGAGGGCGGATTCTTCCCCGACAGCGTCAACGGCACGCTGCGGGTCAGCGACCGCAACGCCTGAGTCTGTTCGAGGGCGACGGCCGGGTGGGGCCCGATCCCACCCGGCCGTCGCGCCACAGCACTCTGCTCGGAGCACTGCCGGCTCGGCCCTCTCCCTGGCGCGCGCCGACCACCGGGGTGAAAGTGAGGACGTAGGAGATCGTCGTCAAGGACTGAGCCAGGGCGTCCGCACCCGGCACGGACGCATTCTCGAACGGAGCCGCGATGGGAATCATCGGCCCGCGTTCAGCCGAGGCGCCGCAATGCTTGCCCTACGGCGATCTCGACGCGAGCTGTCATGCCCGACACGTCGACCGGGCGGCGACCGGCAACCTGGCGGGAGATGGACTGCGGTCCGTCGTCGTCATGGTGAAGAAGGCTGTACAGGTCCCACCAGGGGTGAAGAGGGACACCGGCGATCGACTCGTAGAGCGAGCGGAGTTCCTCCGCCCAGTCGGGCGAGTAGAGCGACGCCAGGTACCGCCGACACTGCCCCACATCGATTGCGCGTGACCCTCGGTGAATGCTGTTCCAGTCGGTGAGTCCGGCGATCTTCCCGCGCGACCACAGCAGATTGACGGGCAGGTAGTCGCAGTGCAGGAAGACGGCATCATCCTCAGGCGGTGGTGATTCCATGGCATCGAAGGCGGCTTTCCAGACCGCAGGTTTCTGCGCACCGGCCGGCACCTGGAACTGGCCACGAGGCGTGATCCAGGAGTCTGCCCAGGCTCGGAAGGTCGGGGCCGGGAGGTCGACGGAATGGAGCCGGGCAGCGAACTCGGCGATCCTCTCGATCCACGGTCGGCGCTCGGCCGGGTCGAGGTGAATGTGGCCGGGTAGGCGTGTCATCAGCAGCGACGGCGCTCCGCAGTTGGCAGCGCCAGCAACGTCGGCGGCCAGGATCGTCGGGACCGGAAGCCCGCTGCCTGCCACCACCTGGAGGTTGGCGATCTCCTCCCCCATGGCGGCCCGAAGCGCGATGCTTCCCGCCGGGTACTGCCGCAGCACCACGAACGTTCGCGTGCCGCGTCGTTCGACTGTCAGTCGATGGACAGCGGAGTTGACGCCGCCGGTCAACCGCCTGTGGGCGACGACGCGACTACCTCGACCCATGGAAGCGGCCACCCAGTCCAGAGTTTCGGCGGACGGACGACGTCGGAAGAACCTGTTCTCTCGCCAATCGCTCTCGACCGGCGGGTCCTGGCCGGCAACGCCATCACTGGTCATGCCCGCAAACCTACTGACGCTTCCGTTCGGCAGGGCAGGATGGGGCGCGTGAGTATCGTGCTTCGCCCCTGGGTCAGTCAGGATGCTTCGGCGCTCATGGCCGTAGCGCAGAGTGCACCAGATCTGGCGCCGCAGTTCGGCGGCGCCGATCTTTCGAGCCTGGCCGCCGCGGAGGCGTTTGTCGAACAGTCGCTGCGGTTCGACGAGAACGTGAAGAACTGGGCTGTTGTGGAGGACGGCGTCGCGGTCGGCAATGTCGGTGCGTCTGGGATCGAGTTTCGGCATGAGACGGCGTGGATGTACTACTGGCTGTCGCCCGATGCACGCGGAAAGGGATACGCGACGGCTGCGCTCGTCGCCGTCTGCGATTGGGCCTTCGAGAGCGGGCTGTACCGGCTCGAGCTCGGGCACCGGGTGAACAACCCTGCTTCATGTCGGGTGGCGACCGCCGCGGGGTTCCGGGCTGAGGGTATCGAGCGGGAGAAGCTCAGATACGGCACCGACCGCTACGACGTCGAGACGCACGCGCGGCTGGCCACCGATCCGGCTCCCACGGTTGGCCTTCCGGTGATGCTCGTTTCGGGTTGAAAAGCGACGGCGGGACTGCGCTGCCGGGACGAAGCCGTAGCGCGCTACGCACAGCGTGTTGCTAGAGGATTGTGCTCAGGACCAAGCGACGTGGACGACCGCCACCGTGGTCGTCCTCGACCCGGAGCATCCCGATCTTCTCGGCCACACGCTCGGACGCACGATTGTCCGGATGAACGATCGCGATCAGTTCCCGCGCCCCGATGTGCTCGCGTGCGAAGTCGCGGCATGCAGCGGCCGCCTCCGTCGCGAAGCCGTGACCCTGCCACGTGACGGCAACGTGATACCCCACCTCGAGCTTGCTGACCCCATTGACTTCCTGCCAGGTCAGACCACAGTCCCCGACGAACTCGCCCGCGAGCGTTTCAATGATCCAAAGTCCGTAACCATGTTCGGCGTAGTTCCGCTGGTTCCACGTGATCCACGCAGCTGCCTGGTCGCGTGTCTTCGGCGCCGGGTAGAACCGCATGACTTCAGGGTCCCCCAGCAATTCGGCCATCGGGTCAAGGTCCGCGCCAGTCATCTGGCGGAAGTGAAGCTTCGCCGTATCCCTCGGAATCACTTCGACAAGGTAGCGGACCATACGACCTCTTAGCGGCTTGGAACGGACCCGCGCGAAGAAGTTCTCAGCGTGGTCGCCCATGGGGTCGGGTGTGCGTGGCACACCTTCCACAGGCTGCCGTAAAGCGCTTGCCGCTCGCCTCCGCCGTCGGCACGCTGGCACGATGCCCACCGACAATCTGCCTACCGAAAAACTGGACATCGGCTGGCGCCGACCCGTCACCGACGCCGAGCTCGTCGAACTCACCACGTCGCATGGCGGGAATGCCGAGCCCGGGTGGTGGGACCGGATCCGCAACCACTCGCTGGGCTGGGTCACAGCCCGAAGCGAGAGCGGCCACCTCCTCGGGTTCGTGAACGTGGCCTGGGACGGCGGAGACCACGCTTTTCTGATCGACACGAAGACGCGCCCCAGCCATCAACGGGGAGGCCTGGGCACCGCCGTTGTGCGGCGTGCCGTCGAGGAAACCCGGGCGGCAGGCTGCGAGTGGGTGTTCGTCGACTTCGAACCACACCTTGAGCAGTTCTATCTCGAATCCTGCGGTTTTCGCCCAACGGCGGCCGGACTAATCCACCTCACCGACGAGTGACGTTTCAGGAGGCAGCTTCGGGTGCGGCCACCTCGGGTCACGGGCTGCAAACCCAACTCGCCTGGGCCGTACGATGCACCGGCTTGATGTCAACCAAGGAGCAAATGTGATCTGGCCCCTGCGTATGCGCCGCCGCTCGTGTCGCTGCGAGCCATCCTGGCCAGCTCTCTTCGTCGACTCGGACGGGCGCCTGCTACAGGCGGAGCCAGCAGAGCACAACAACCTCATCACAGCGGTGTTCGGGCCGGCGAGATGCGTCGAATGCAGGGCGGAATACCCCGGGCCGTTCCGTCTTGCCTCAGCACCGCAGCTGCCGCCGAAGAACTCGGTGTGCAAGTGCGACCCGCGGTGGCCGGAACTCATGGTCATGGTCGGTCCCCAGTGGTACCTCGGTCATCCCGGGAGCGACGGGCAGTACGTTGTGGACGGCATCGCGGAGGGGGCATTCTGCGGAGTCTGCGCGGCATCCTTCCTCGGCGAGATGACTCTGGACCTCACGGCGACAAAGCGGTGGCTGAAAGTCAGCAAGGAGCACCTGCTAACCGTCGAACATTGACCACCGTCGCGAGCGACGCCAAGGAGACCCAGTGCGCGCACCACCCGCAGGTCGGCGCGAACTTCTCCGCTGTTGTGCCACCGTGTGGCCGTGGGGTTCCATCTGGTTCACGGCAAACGATGGGACATGACATGACTGCCATCTGGCGTACTTACCTGCGGGTCGTGTCAGCGGGAGCATCGCTTCCCGAGCTCGAAGCTGCCCTCGGTGCGCCGTCGCACCGTGGCCGTTCCAAGGGGGACGCTCGTCCTTATGGACTCTCGCCGTACGAGTGGTCCGCACGGCACCAACCGCTGTGGTGGCGCGCGTCGCGCCACGGCGGGACGGATGGCATCGATCGTGCAGTTCAAAGCCTGCCCGCCGACCTGGCCGACCGGATCCGAAGCCGGGTCGACTCTTGTGTTCAATCGGGGACCTTCAGCACGAGCGGCCCGCTTCGGACGGATGGTTCTGTTCCAGCGAGCAACAAGAAAGCCGCTGACCTGGTGTGATACCAGTTTAGCGGCCTCTGTCGGTGGAGCTAGACCCCCGACCTTCGACGCCATGCCTCACTATTTCTGGCCGGTTTCTCCGTGTATAGAGTGCGCAGAGCGCCGGGCGGTGCATCCCGGGGGAACCTGCACTCAGGACATACCGCACATCCACCATCCGTCTTCGAGTGGCGTCGGGTCCGCGCAGGTCATGCCGCGCATGTCGTAGCCCGCAGGGCTCGCGGTAGGTGAGTAGAAGTAGCCGCCCGCATCGTCAACAAGCGCAGCCCACTCCGGGACGAAGATCGCAAGGTCGCCCGCCTGCTCCGAACCCGAGACGTCCACGTTCCCCATTACGGACACGAAACGAAGGGTGGCGGGCAACTCGACATAAATCCCCCGTTGACCGTTGTCAGCGAACCGTTCCACGACACGATCGAGCGCCGGGCGCAGCGTGTGGAAATCCCGCACCGCGTCGCGGTGGGTCAGCCCACTCGTTCCCGGAAACAGGGCTGATGACACCCACGGCGTGAAGCCGATGACCACAGCGAGGCAGGACAACACCACGGTCAGCCGAAACGTAGCGAGAGCACGACGGTGCCGGACTGCGAGCACAGACGCGGCGGTCATCAGGACGAAACCCGCTAGGTATGCCGCACTCCGCACGAGCACTGCCCCCACGTTCTCCGGAAGGAGACCGTTGCTGCCGCCGTTGTCCAAGAACCACCACATCTGAATCGGCAGGACGCCCCAGGAGTACGCCAGCCATGCCCACGATTCTGCGGTCGCGACGACGAACAGCCCGACGGCGCCCGCCGCAAAGACCGGGGCCGCTCGACCGGGCTGTGAGATCGGCCCCGACGCACGTGGGTGCAAAGCGTCCTTGCCCGAGGCCGTCATGGTCGGAGCGTAGCGCCGCCTCCGCTCCCCCGAGGACGCGAACAGGCGTAGCGCTGGTAGCGGGGCGCTCCGCTACCAGTGGCGGAGGCGCGACAACACCCGACACCCCCGGGATCCGCTAGATTTCAACGATTCTCACCGGGGGCAACAGAGCAGCGGCCTTCAAGCCAGGGCCGGCCCTGACATGGCCCGAAACCCGGCTTCTGGCGACCGGCGGACAGCCTCTACCCGCGCTACCCCTACCTCCTCAGGCAAGCGTCGCCGTGAGGAAGTCCTGCACTGCCGGCGCGAAGCCGTAGGGCACGTAGTCGGCAAACGTGTCTGGCGTCGCCCACACCAGGTCCGCGAGCTCTTCGACGTCTGCGACGTACGCCTCGCCGCTGACGACGTCGCACGCGACGTAGCCCATCATGCGGCCGGTGTTCGGGTGCACGCGCTCCCCCAGCACCTTCACGGCCCGGACGGTCAGCCCGGCTTCCTCGGCGGTCTCCCGGACCTCCGCCTGCTCGAAGGTCTCCCCCGGCTCGACGGCGCCGGCGGGGAACTGCCACGAGAGCGAGCCCTCGGAGAGGCGACGCTGGACCAGCAGCAGTCTCCCGTCCCGGACGATGATCGCCGCTGCGATAGCGGGCTTCTCTTCCATCACCGCCACCTCTTCTCCGGGGCTGCAGCTTTGGGCCGCCCTTCGTCGTGGCGGTCCGGCGAGAAACAAGAAAGCCGCTGACCTGGTGTGATACCAGTTCAGCGGCCCTCTGTCGGTGGAGCTAGGGGGATTCGAACCCCCGACCTTCTCATTGCGAAGACGGGCCGGGGCCTCGTACGGCGAATTTCCCGCGTCATTCCGCGTGCATGCGGTGCGTCCAGCCCGCCCCCGTGCGGCGGCGGGGGCCGCCGGGGGGCCGCACGCAGCTCGCTCATCCCGTAGGTGACGAGGTGCAGGTGCGGCACGGGATCCCTCATGCGACAAGCGCTCCCAGTCGAGCGGGCCCGCTCACAGGCCGTTCTCGTCCCCCCACTCCTTCAATGCAGAGAGACGTTCTCGCCCGATACTACGTGCCCGTTCGCGCAGCAGGTCCACGGCACTCGGCATTGCTGCAGATAAGAGAACGGCGTTGGCGTCTCTCATATGCTCACCCAGTTCCTCGTCGATAAGATTTACGCCAACTCTGAACCCTATCCGAGACGCGTTGTTCGTCGCTTCCTCAGCAATCCCAGAAAGCCCGGAAGGATACATCGATCGAGCAAGGTTCAAGCACGAGTGCATCAGCGCGCCAGCGCTGAACGCATAAGAATATGCGCCGCCGCGCTCGTGCCCATCCACCAGATCCGATGTGCCCTCGATCCGCTCCACAAGACGAGCCCACTCGCCCTCTTTCGCGACTCCCGACCAGAGTTTATCTAGTATCTGGCCGTATAGGTCAGCATCGGCCATTCGGCCATCAAGCGATGCCGCCCAGAATAGAACGCCAGCAGACCGCTCGGCGCAAGCCGCTGCGAATTGCAGCTTCTGCGACGGAGCGCCCTGCCTGATGAGGCGGTCAACGAACGGATTTGCGGCCAATGAAATACCCTTACTCCTGTTACGAGCAGAGGCCCGGTGGGACGGGACGATCGATGCCCCTGTGGTTGACCTTGACGACGAACCCGGGCAACAGAAGGTCGATCGGTCGGCGGCCAGGAGAGGTCACCTGAGCCGTCTACGGCAAGCGAGCAGGACCGTAGCCGCCCCCGCTCAGCGCGACGAGCGGGGTGGCGCAGGTAGCGGAGAGCCCCGCTACCGGTAGCGGGGGCGCTACCGCGCCCGCCACCTCGGGAGCCGCTAGATTTCAACGATTCTCGCCGGAGGTAGCGGAGTAGCGGCCTTCGAGCTAGACCCTTGATTTGGCCCGAAACCCGGGTTCTGGCGCTCGACGGATAGTCCCCGACCCCGCTACCGCTACCGCGTCAGGCCAGCGTCGCCGTGAGGTAATCCTGCACCGCTGGCGCGAAGCCGTAAGGCACGTAGTCGGTGAACTTGTCCGGCGTCGCCCACACGATGTCTGCAAGTTCCTCGGCATCAGCCACGTACGCCTCGCCGCTGATGACGTCGCACGCGACATAGCCCATCAGGCGGCCGGTGTTCGGGTGTACGCGCTCCCCCAGCACCTTGACTGCCTGGACGGTGAGCCCGGCCTCTTCGGCAGTCTCACGGACCGCCGCCTGCTCGAAGGTCTCCCCCGGCTCGACTGCGCCGGCGGGGAACTGCCACGAGAGCGAGCCTTCAGACACACGGCGCTGGACCAGGAGCAGCCTCCCGTCCTGGACGATGATCGCCGCTGCGATGGCGGGCTTCTCTTCGGTCACTGCCTCAGACATGCGTGCCTCCCAGCACTTCGAGGATCGGCGGGTAGATGGTGCTCTCCGGTATGAACTTGCCGAGGTCCGCTATGGAGACCCATGCAACGCTGGCGTTCTCCACGACGTCGCGATTCTCCGCCTCACCGGCGAGGTAGTCACAGTGGAAATACTCGATGAACACGCCCGTGTGCGGGTGCACGCGGGCTCCGATCTGCTCGCGGACGGAGCAGTGGACGGCGCGGTCTCGACGTAGGTCTCACGGACGGCGGCATCCGCAGGTGACCCGCCAGGCTTCACGATGCCAGCGGGGAACTGCCAGCGAAGCGCGCCGTCGTCGCGGCGCTGAGGCGCTGTGGCCCGTTGTCGTCCCGTTCTGGTAACGGCGGGGAACGATACCCCGCCCTGAGAGTCGTTAACCCGCCTATCCCCGCCACCCCCGACGCTCTGACCAGCAGAAACGGGGAAGCGGGGAAGGCGGGGAAGGAATCCGGGACATCTCAGGTCGGGACCTGCCCCGACTGCGGAGAGTCCCTGACCGGCCCCGGCTACACCGCCCGCTGCCGACCGAACCACCACACCGACGACGCCCAGGAGAGCACCCATGTCTCGTGAGACCACCGTCGCCATCGCGACGACACCCATCCCCGCTGATGAGTTCCTGACGACCGAGGAAGTAGCCGCGTGGCTCAAGGTCGCTCCCTCGACGGTGTGCCGCTGGCGGCTCGCTGGCAAGGGTCCGCGCGTCGTGTGGCTCTCGCCCTCGCTCCCCCGCTACCGCCGGGACGACGTCATGGTCTGGCTCGACAAGGTGGCCGCCTGATGAGCATCGTCAAGGAGAACGGCCGGTTCCGCGCCCGCCTGAAGTCCGGCCGTCAGAACATCGCCTCCAAGACGTTCGACACCAAGCGCGAGGCCAAGGCGTGGCTCGACCGGGAACGGGCCGCCCTCGCGGGCGGCCTGGACCCCCGGGCGGGCAAGGAGCCGGTGAAGTCGGCCCTGGAACGCTGGCTGACGATCCGCAGGACAACAGTCGCGAAGAAGACCTACACGGCGGACCTGGACCTGCGCCGGCTAACCCCCACGAGCATGCTCAACGTGCACCTGTCGGCGGTCTCAGAGCGCGAGGTCGCGCGCTCCTTCGAGAAGTTGCTCGCCGCCGGTCTGGCCGAGTCGTCAGTGGTGCGGTACCGCGCCAGCCTGTCGGTGTTCTACTCCTGGTGCGTCCGAGAGAAGTTGCTCGCGCGGAACCCCGTCGCCGGGGTCAAGGTCCCCAAGGGCTCTGACGAGGTGGACGAGATGCACCCGTTCACCGAGAACGAGCTCGAGGCCGCGTACCTCGTCTGGAAGATGAAGGACGAGCGGCTCGCGGACATCCTGCTCGTGCTCGGCTGGACCGGGCTCCGCTGGGGCGAGGCCCGCGCGATGCAGGTCGCGTCCGTCATGGAGGTCCCCACGCCCGCGCTCATGGTGCGCCGGAGCCAGCCCGAGGGCTCCCCGGTGAAGGCCACCAAGGGCCGGAGCATGCGCCGCGTGCCCCTGGGCAACCGTGTGCTCCCGATCGTTCGTGAACTGGCGCGTGGCAAGGCACCGCATGACCTGCTGTTCACGACGTCGGGCGGGGCGCAACTGTGGCGGTCGTCGTCGCTGCGGCTGCTCGACTGGACCAGGCTCGACGACGCCGGGAACAACGTCGGGACAGGTCGGGGCCGTCGCCTCCACGACCTGCGGCATACGGCCGCGTGCCTCTGGCTGGCACGGCGCATCGACCCCGGAACGGTGCAGGCGTGGTGCGGGCACGAGTCCATCGCGACCACGAACCGGTACCTGCACTACCTGGGGACCGGAGCTGACAAGGCGGGCCTGGATCGCCTGAACGAAGGAGTCTCTGACGACGCGGGGGTCGCCGTGGGATCACGGTCCGAGGAAGACGCCTCCTAAGTAACGAAGGAACCCCGCTTGACCGGAGCATCTGCTCTGGTCAAGCGGGGTTTCTGTCCGTGGAATTGCCATTGCCCGGAACCGGCCCTCGAACCTCGGAGGCCACTCTGCTCGGGCTAACCTCAGTGGATGGATCTCGAACGCAAGGTCGAGGTGCTCGACAAGCAGATCATCGACGCCAAGAACGGCCACCCCGACAACTTTGACGAGTGGCGCACGGCCACCGAAGTAGCACTACGCATGGTCATGGGCGAGGACTCGCCGCTGGTTTCGCAGTTTCGGAAGGTGTCCTACACGCCATCCGTTTGGTACAGCGGCATGGACACGAGCGGGTACCGCCCCGCGGGTGTCAAGAAGGTCGTCGCGATCCTTGAGGGCGCGAAGCGCGAACTCGCTCTTCGTGACGAACTCGCACTGGTCGTCCAGACCGGCGAGTCGGCCGAGGAGAAGGCGACGGCAGCCGAGCAGGGCCGCGTTTTCATTGTGCACGGACACGATGACGCCGCCAAGCACGAGCTGTTCCGGGTGTTGCACGCCGTCACCGGCACGGAACCGATCATCTTGCACGAGCAGCCAAGTGGAGGCCGGAGCATTCTTGAAAAGCTCGAGGCGTACGCAGCCTCAGCAGGCTTCGCGGTGGCGTTGCTCACAGCCGACGATTTCGGTCGAGCGAAGGACGTCGAGCAGGAGAGCCCACGAGCCCGCCAGAATGTTGTGCTTGAGGCAGGTTACTTCGCCGGCCGTCTCGGCAGAGCACGTGTCGTACTGCTGCACGAAGCGGGGGTTGAACTACCCAGTGATCTCGACGGCATCGTCTACGTCGCACTTGATCCTGCGGGTGCTTGGAAGATGAAGGTCGTGCACGAGATGGCGAGCGAGGGTATCGCTGTGGACTGGAGCAAGCTCGCCGGGCAATGAGTGGGGCCAGATCGACACGAACCGGTCCCTGCACTACCCGGGGACCGGAGCCGACCAAGGCGGGCCTGGACCGCCTGAACGAAGGGGTCTCTGACGACGCGGGGGCCGCCGGGGGGCCGCAATCCGAGGAAGACGCCTCCTAGGCAACGAAGAAACCCCGCTTGACCGGAGCATATGCCCTGGTCAAGCGGGGTTTCCGTCTGTGGAGCTAGGGGGATTCGAACCCCCGACCTTCTCATTGCGAACGAGACGCGCTACCAACTGCGCCATAGCCCCTCGGACTGCAGAAGACTAGCACTTCACAGCCGGGGCTCCGCAACTTGGTGGGGTGTCGCGCAGGTCACGAAAGCGTGACCCGCGCGACACCGACCAGCCACGACGCCGGCGGCGGGGTGCGGCAGGTCACCCCGCCGCGCGGCGTCGGGCCAGGATCTCCTCGAGCGGCTGCCCCAGCGTCTCCGACTTCATGCGGGGCGGCTCGCCCCGCAGCAGCTCGTCCTCGGCGACCGCGTCGGCACCGGCCTTGGCGGCACCGGCGGCACCGGCCGCCGCCGTCGTGCCAGGAGTCGGACCGGAAGCCACACCAGGCGAAGAACCCGGCCCGGAGGCCCCGGACCCGCCCGGACGCCCCGAGGCGCCCGCAGACCCCTTACCCGGCGGCACAGCAGGCGGCAGTGCCGCCGGCTGCCGCTGCGGCGCCTTCGGCTTGGTCACATACGTCGGCAGCGGCACGGGGACCGGGTCCCAGGCCCGCCCGCTCGGCGGGGCATCCGCCGAGGCCGGCGCGTCGGCCGCCGAACCTGACCCGGCACCGGCAGGCGCCTCGTCCACGACCTCCGCCGAGACCTCGATGACCCGGGGCTTCTCCGGGCCGTCGAGGATCTCGTCGAGCACGTTCTTGCCGCCCACCCGCGGGATCGCCTGCGTCTGCGTGTCCGAGCCGTGCGTCGCCAGCCCGACGACCTGCGCCCGGTTGCGCGGGGCGTACGGGCCGCCGTTCGCGAGCGCACGGGCCTGCGTGGCGCGCTGCCGCGCCGCCCGGACCGTCGCGTGCCACCGTGCGTCCGCCCGGCGGGCGGCGCGGGCCGCACGGCGCCCCAGGAACAGGACGAACAGCAGCATGGCCGACGACGCGACGGCGGCGCCCCAGTGGAGCTGGCCGAGGCCGACGAGCGTCCACGCGACGACGCTGGACAGCAGCAGGAAGATCGAGACGAGGAAACGACGGCGCGCCCGCGCGGCCCGGCGCGCGCGGCGCTCGACGCGGCGGATGCGCTCCGCCGTGAGCGGGCGGCCGCGCACCATGATCTGGAGCGGGAGGCCCTGCTTCGGGGTCGGGTGGGCGACGCGCGGCACGCCCTGGCTCGCACCTCGCCGGTTGCCGTCGTTGACCATCGCCCCTCCTCTCCTACCCGAGCCGCTCATGGCGACGATGCGCAGCCCGCCCGAGAACCGGTCCGGCACCCGGGCGTCGGCCAGCTCCGCCCGTCGACGCACCATGCTCGGCAGCCAGTAGCCCAGCCACAGGACGAACAGCGCTACGGCTGTGAGTCCCGCGGTCGATTCCACGACACGACGGTAGGCGAGCATCGCCGCGCCCCGCCGCACCGCGCACGGCGTGTCCTGCCGTCACAGCGCCTCGCGCAGACGCTGCCAGCGCGCCAGCAGGCCCTCGGGAACCTCCTCGCGGGTGACCGCGAAGGTGCGGTGGTCCCGCCACTGGCCCTGGATGTGCAGGAACCGCTCGCGCACGCCCTCGTCCCGCAGGCCGAGCTTCTCGACGACGCGCAGGCTCGGCTTGTTCTCGGGCCGGATGTTGATCTCGATGCGGTGCAGCCCCAGGAAGAAGGCGTAGTCCGTGGCCATCGCGACCGCCGTCGGGATCACGCCGCGCCCGGCCACGGACTGGCTGACCCAGTAGCCGATGCTCGCGGAGCACATGGAGCCCCAGGTGATGGACGCGACCGTGAGCTGCCCCACGAGGGCGCCGTCGAGCTCCACGCCGAAGGGGAGCGACGTCCCGGCGCGGGCCTGCGCCGAGAGGGACCGCACGTACTCGCCGAACGTCGAGGCGATGTACCGGTTCGCGCCGGGCGACGTCGCCTCCCAGCGCTCCAGCCAGGCCGCGTTCTCGGCCCGCAGGCGCGACCAGTCGGTCGCGTCCCGACGCCGCAGCGGGCGCAGCACGACAGTTCCCGCCGGCGTGTCCTCACGCAGCGTCACCGGCCATGGCTTGGCCACCGTCCACCCCTTCACAAACTTTCCCGTGGTGCCTTCCGGCACGTCCGACCTACTCGACGGCAACATCGTTCGCCCCCTGCCACGCCCCGTGAGGTTTCCCTCGCTGGAGGAGGGTCTACCACGCTCGGTGGCCTGTGACCCGTCGAGCAGCCGCTCGGTCATGTTCTCGCCTTCTTCGTGCGCCGTTCGTAACAATCCAGTCTCGGAGTCTTGGCACAATAGCGGTCATGAGCGGCATCTCTGTTCCGACGCCACAGCCCTACCCCGTCCATCCCGGGATGGAGACGGGCGACGCCAAGGAGGAGCTCCGCCGCGCGATCCGCGCCCAGCGCGGCGTGCGGTCCGCCCGGCGCCGGGCGGAGGCCGCCGAGATGTTCGCCGACGTCATCGAGTCCATCCCCGAGGTGCGCGACGCCGGGTGCGTCGCTGCGTACGCGGCCCGCAGCGCCGAGCCCGGCATGCTGCCGCTCCTGGACCGCCTGGCGGGCCGCGGCGTCCGCGCCCTGCTGCCCGTGCTCGGCGCCGGCCTCGCCCGCGACTGGGCCGACTACACGGGCCCGGACGACCTCCTGGAGCGCGCCCCCGGCCGCCCTCCGGAGCCCGGCGGCCCCGCGCTGGGCACGGACGCCGTCAAGCTGGCCGACGTCGTCCTGGCGCCCGCTCTCGCCGTCGACACCCGCGGGGTGCGGCTCGGGCAGGGCGGCGGCTGGTACGACCGCGCGCTGACCCACCTGCGGCCGGGCGCGAAGGTCGTCGCCGTCGTCTTCCCCGAGGAGGTGTACGACGCCGCGGACCACCCGCTGCCGCGCGAGGAGCACGACATCCCGGTCCACGCCGTCGCCACCACGACCGACTGGCGCTGGCTGGGCTGACGCCGCTCCGGCGGGGCGACGCCGGACGCCGTCCGGCAAGCGCCTGACGCCGCCCGGCGGGTGCCGGACGGCGTCAGGGCGGGCGTCCGACGCCGCTACGGCGTCAGGGTCTGCTCGTCCTCGGAGGCGCGCCCCACGGCCTCGGTGGTGAACGGCCACGGGAAGGTCTCCCCCGCCGCCCACGCGCCGAGCTGGTCGTCGTAGTGCGGCGACGCCGGGTGCGCCGACGTGCCGGTCACGACCACCCAGGTGGAGGCGTCCAGGTCGGCGAGGTCGACGACCATGCGCATCGACGGGCCGCTGGTCACCTCGAAGCTGCCGCTGGCCGCGTCCCAGGACGTCGCGTTCACGATCGAGGAGCCGCCACCGACCTTGACCGGGGCCGGGTTCATGTAGGTCGAGATCGGAGCCGGGACGCCCGGGCCGCCGAGCACCAGGTGCTGCAGCCGGAGCTGGTGCAGCGTGCCCCACTCCCAGTCGCTGGTGTCCTTGCCGAGCTCGACCGTGAGGTCCTGGCGGGCGCTGGTCAGCGCCTCCGTCAGCACCTGGTCCCGGCTCTCGACGACCGCCACCGTGGACTGGTCGTCCCAGAAGGCGTCGTTCGGGTTGTCGAGCATGCCCTGGATGACGGCGAGCCAGCGGCTGCCGCCGTCGGGCCACATGGACTGGGGCAGCTCGTCGTTGAAGGTGGTGCGCAGGAGGTTGCGCCAGACCGCCGCGAAGTAGGCCGCGGCGGCGGAGTCCTCGTCCATGGAGTAGTCCCAGTCGGCCAGGAGGGCCTGACCGTCCGAGTCGTAGCCCGCCGGGACCTTCACCTCGAGGAGCACGGGCACCAGGGTGTCGGCGAACACGCTCCACTGGTCCATCTGGAACTCGGACATGTCGGCGGCCGTCAGCTTGCGGCCCTCCGCGATCCGGTCGCTGATCAGGGTGCGGATGCGCTCCGAGCGGTAGCCGTAGTCCCAGTCGCGGCTGATGAACGGGCCGTTGCCGCCGGGCAGCACCGCCTGGTTCGCCGCGACGATGAACCCTTCCTTCGGGTCCACCACGCCGGGCATCTGCGCCGGGTCCACGAAGCCGGTCCAGTCGTAGCGGGCGTCCCAGCCGGGACGCGGCCAGGTGCCGTCCGACTCGACGGCGCCCGGGACGCTCGCGCGCACCGGGATCTTGCCCGGCGCCTGGTAGCCGATGTGCCCGTCCGTCGTCGCGAACACGATGTTCTGGGCCGGGACCTCGAACTTCGCGGCCGCCGCCTTCATGTCGGCGGGGGTCTTGGCCCGGTTCATCGCGAACACGGCGTCCGCGGTGTGGCCGGGCTGGAGCGCCGTCCACTGGAGCGAGATCTCGTACTGGCCCAGCTCGGTGCCGGTCTCCGTGGGCGAGCTGCGCACGGCGTCCATCTGCGCCTCGTCCATCACGGTCGAGATGATCGGGCCGTGCACGGTGCGCCTGACCTCCAGGTCGACCGGGCTGCCGCCGTCGACCCGGATGACCTCCGTCTCCTTCTCCATCGGGACCCACTCGTCCGCGCCACGCAGGTACGTGTCGTTGCGGACGCGCTCGATGAAGAAGTCGGTGACGTCGGCGCCCATGTTGGTCAGACCCCAGGAGATGTCGGCGTTGTGGCCGATGATCACGCCCGGGAAGCCGGAGAACGAGAAGCCGGACACGTCGTAGGGGCACTCCGGGCCCACCTGGTTGCAGTGCAGGCCGACCTGCGCCCAGATGCCGGGCGCGGCGAGGTCGAGGTGCGGGTCGTTGGCCAGCAGCGGCTTGCCCGACTCCGTGTACTGCCCCGAGACCACCCACGAGTTCGAGCCCGTGCCCTCACCGCGTGCGATCTGCACCGGCACGGCGTCGAGCGCCTTCTGCGCCGATGCGAGGGCGTCGGCGAGGTCCGTGCTCCCGTAGACCTCCTCGGTGGCGGACGCCGTCTCGGTGCCCGCCGGCGCGTTCGCCTGCGCCCCCGCCTCGGCCGCGTCGAGGATCGGCGCGTTGCCGGTGCCGGAGTAGGCCGGGAACAGCTCCGCCACGCGCGAGGCGTCGTCCAGCGTGCTGTAGGCCAGCGCCCGGTCGAGCTCGTCGTCGTAGTTGCTGCGCAGGTCCCAGGCCATGGCCTTGAGCCAGGCCAGCGAGTCGATCGGGTCCCACGGCTCCGGCTCGTTCACCTCGACGCTGACGTCGAGCACCGTGTACTCCACGGCCGTCTCGCCGGGGCTGCGGTTCTCGAGGTAGGCATTCACGCCGTCCGCGTAGGCCTGGAGGTACTGACGGGTCTCGTCGTCGAGGATGTTGAACTCCTCCTCGGCGACGTGCCGCCAGCCGAAGGTGCGTGTGACCTTGTCGGCCTGGATCGCGTCGGCGTTGTTGCCGACCAGCTCGGCCAGGCGGCCCGCGGTCACGTGGCGGCGGTAGTCCATCTCGAAGAAGCGGTCCTGCGCGTGCACGTAGCCCTGCGCCCGGAACAGGTCCTCGGCGGTGTCGGCATAGATCTGCGGCACGCCCTGGGCGTCGCGGCTCACGCGCACGTCCGCGCTCAGCCCCTCGACCTGCACCTCCCCGGAGTGCTCCGGCAGCGGACGGCGTGCGGTGAGCCATCCGAAGGTCGTCACGGCGACCAGCGCCAGCAGGACGACGACCGTGGTTCCGACCAGGAACTGGCGGACACGGGTGGTGCGAGTCCGACGGCGCTTGGCGGGCCGTGCACCGGTGGACGGGGCTTTTTCGACGGGCTCTACTGGCTCGGCGGGAGTGGTCGCGGACACGCAGTGGAGACTACCGTCCGCCCCAGGGCTTGGGTGAACGTGCTTGGGTGAACAGCCTCGGGAGATCCTGGGACTATCCCCCGCCGCTCGACCGTTACTATTGGCACTCGGAAACCCCGAGTGCCAGGCGACGGTCCTGTGAGCGCGCGACGCCCCGGCCGCCCTGACGTCCCAGAGGAGTGCACGTGCCCACCTACGCGTACCGGTGTGCCGACTGCGGCCACGCGTTCGACATCCACCAGGAGTTCAAGGACGAGTCGCTGACCGTCTGCCCCGAGTGCCAGGGCAGGCTGCGCAAGGTGTTCAGCTCCGTGGGGGTCACCTTCAAGGGTTCCGGCTTCTACCGCACCGACTCGCGCAGCACGTCGACGAGCAGCACGGTGAAGGCGGGCAAGTCGGAGTCGTCCTCGTCGGGCTCGTCGTCCTCGTCCTCGGACTCGGGATCGGGCTCCTCCGGGTCGTCCTCGGGCTCGTCGTCGAGCTCGTCGAGCTCCTCGTCCACCGGGTCGAGCGGTTCGAGCTCGTCGAAGGCCGCCTCGTCCTGAGGTGATCCGGGGCGCCGCCCGTCGGGGCGGCGCCGCCGGCAGTCCGGGCGCCCGGACCCCGCGAGATCGGCAGTTCGAGCAGGCAGGTCCGCCGAGGTCGGCACTTCGCATCCAGGTCGGCACAGTGCTGTGCCGACCTCGATGCCGACTGCCGACCTGGCAGCGACCTGCCGACCTCGGCGCGAGGTCCTGGCATCGCAACGACGCGCCAATACCGCGGCGACAGGCCGACGCCGTGGCCAACATTCTGATCCAGACGTGCTGCGGCCGGTCGACCGGCACGCCTGACGGGTTTCCAGGCGCGCGAGCCCGACCACAGGCGCGGTTTTCGCTCCTTCGTGCACAGGTTGCCCGACGACGGCCCCGCGACCCCGTACCGCCTGCCTAACGTCGGCGGCATGGGACTTCTCGACACGCTCGCCGAACCGTCCGCACGCCACGGCGCACCGCGCGGCACCGGACAGCGCACGCCGTGGGGCGCACGGGCTGCTCCGCGCGACGCCGACCCAAGCGCCTCGTGGAACCGGGCCGGCACATCACGCCGGCCGCCGCGCACCGGCCTCGCCGTCCTGCTGTCCCGGCCAGGCCCGCCTCGTCGTGGCCGACCCGGTTCGCCGACAACCCGGCGGGCACGGCGCATCCTGTGGCGCTGGCGGTTCGCCCTCGCGGCCGCCCTGTTCGGCCTCGCCGCAACCCTGACGGTCCACCTGCTGCGCCCGCCGCCGCCCCCGACGGTCGACGTGGCCGTCACGGCCCGTGCTGTAGCGCCCGGAACCCAGCTGACCAGGGAAGACGTCGCGGTGCGCGCCGTCGCGGCCGACCTCGCCCCGCCCGGCGCCCTGCACTCGGTGCGGGAGCTGCTGGGCCGCGCCGCCGTCGTCGGGCTGCCGGAGGGTGCTCCGCTGCACGCCTCCCTCGTGTCCGACGACGGCGTCTCCGCCGCCGCCCCGCGCGGCACGGTGGTGGTGCCGGTCCGTCTGTCCGACGACGCCGTGGCCGCCCTGCTCCGACCCGGCGACCGCGTGGACCTGCTCGCTGGGACGACGTCGGGCAGCGAGCCGGACGGCGAGCCCCGATACCTCGCCCGGGACGCGCGCGTGCTGCCCGTACCCGCCGGGCGCGAGCCGAAGGACGCCGGCGGGCTGCTCGGCCCCGTGTCCGACGGCGAGGGTCCGGTCACGCTCGTCGCGGTGACACCCGAGGAGGCTCCGGAGCTGTCGGCGGTCTCGGGCTGGGGCTCGGTGACAGCGGTGCTGGTGCCGTAGACGAATCGCGTAATCGGTCAGGGACATTTGGCCAAGAACGGCACCGCTCATGCGGAGCGAATGTCCGGTTGCACATGCGCCTAACCGGAATTTCCACCACAATCTCCGTCGAGGTTCCGGCCATCGCCGACCCACACCAACGTGAGACACCCAGGGGGATCCCATGCGCAACCTGCTCAACGGCTTCAAAGACTTCATCGCTCGCGGCAACGTGATCGACCTTGCGGTCGGTATCGCGATCGGCACAGCGTTCACGGCGGTCGTGTCCGGCCTGCTCAACGGCATCATCAACCCGCTGATCGCGGCCGTCTTCGGACAGCCGAACATCTCCGGCGTCGGCCACTTCACGATCAACAATGCCAACTTCAGCATCGGCGACTTTCTCCAGGCAGTCCTGAACTTCCTGATCGTCGCCGCGGCGATCTACTTCCTGGTCGTCCTCCCGATCAACAAGCTGAAGTCCCTGCGCAAGCCCGCGGAGGAGGAGGTCGTCGAGGAGGCCCTCGCCGAGGAGGTCGTGCTGCTCACCGAGATCCGCGACCTGCTCCGCGTCCAGGCCGGCGCTTCGTCGGGCGCGCGGTCGGACAACAGCTCCAACTGACCCGCCCGCACGACGCGTCCCGCGCGTCAGCCCCAGTGCGGCGGGACGTCGCGGCGGAGCTGGTCGTCGTTCGATCCGTGCCCGCCGCCGTCGGACGAGCCGGGACCGCCGTCGGCCCCGTCGCCCCAGCCGGCCGGACGCTCGTCGGCGCTCACCCCGAGCACGGCCTCCCGCTCGGTCCCGCGCCGCACGGCCCGCCGAGGCCCGCGCCGCCGGGCCGTCGCGCCGGCCGGTGCGGGCTCTGCAGTTCGTTTCTCGGACTCGCTCACCGCACCATTCTCGCCTACGCCCCGCCCGCCCCGTTGAGTGCTGGGTATTTGCGCTGTCGAAACGTTCCGAGAGCGCGAATACCCAGCACTCAACGGGTCGCCGAGCAGCGGCGTTAGTCGTCCAGGACCTGCGGGACTATCAGCTCCGCGGCCGGCGGCACGCCCCCGGACAGGCCTACCCGGGCGTCCCGGACCGCGAGCACCACTCGGCGCAGCCGCTCGCCCTCCGCGTCCGGGTCCAGGAACGCGGCCGCGGACCACACCTGCGCCACCACCCAGCCCAGCCGTTCGAGCCGCTCGGCGAGCTGCCGGTCGCGCACGCGGATCGACGGCTCGGCCACGTAGGCGGCGTCGTCGGTCAGGACCGCCACCAGCAGCTCGCCCGGCAGGTCGGGGTGTCCGACGGCGAGCGGGATGCGGTCGCCGCCGGGCAGGCCGTAGTCGGTCTCGACCACGAGGCCCGAGCGCCACAGCCGCTCCCCCAGGTCCACGACCAGCCGGTCCACGGACCGCGCCACGTCCACGCCGTTGCCGATCTCCACCTGGTCGGCGAGGCCGGAGCGCTCCTGGGCGAACGACAGCACCCGCGCCAGCATCTGGGGCCCGGGGCCGCGCAGCCGCTCGGCGTCCAGGTCGGAGGCCGGGAAGCACGACACGACGTGCAGCCGCTTGCGCGCCGCTCCCAGCGAACCGAGCAGCATCGCATCGCCGCCGGCCTCGCCCAGCACGCCGAACCGGTGCAGCACGCGCCCGTGCGGCGTCCGCCCGAAACCGAGGGTGAGCACGATCGTGTCCCGTGCCAGGCCGGCCACGCCGGTGACGTCGGCGACCACCACGGGCTCGGGGCGCGAGCCCGCGAAGAACGGCGCCAGCGCCGGGTTGGCACGGACCTCGGCGAGCAGCCGCTCCCGGATGCGGTCGGCGTGCGCGGCCGTGACGGTCACGATGCCGAAGGTCTCCTCGGGCCGGGTCATCGCGTGCTCGATCGCCAGGTCGACCACCCGCTCCACCTCGGCGCTCGTCGACTCGACGGTGCCGGAGACCGGGTCGGGCATGCCGGTCCCGTCCACGAGCGAGAAGTGCACCAGGGCCTCGGTGCGCGGCAGCGGCGCCGGCCGCATGATCCCCTCGTACCCGTGCTCGGCCAGCAGGGCCGTGAGCCGCGGGTCCCGCCGGGCGGGCTCCGGCTGCAGCGTCACGCGAGGCAGCAGCCGCGCGAGGTCGCGCACCGCGGTGCCCGACGCCGACCGCGGGTCGCCGACCACGACGATCTGCCGGCCACGCGCCAGCGCGGGGACGACGACCTCGACCGGCACGTGCTGCACCGCGTCGAGGATCACCAGGTCGGCGCTGCGCTCGGGGGGAAGCAGGTGCGGCACCATCGTCGGCGTCGACACCCAGGTGGGCCGCAGCCGCCGCACGGTCGAGCCGTGCCCGGTCACCAGGTCACGCATGGAGCTCAGGCCGCCGCCGACCAGCGTCGCGTACAGGCCCTCGGCGTCCTCCCGCTCGTCGCGCATCGCCGCGCCGAGGTGCGCCCGCACCGCCGCCCGCACGGGCGCCGACAGCGAGTCGACGTGCCGCCGGTCGAGCTCGCGGAACCGCCCCGCGAGGGCGTCCAGCCCGGCGCCGTCCTGCCCGGCGAGGTCCGGCTCCACGGCCAGGATCTGCTCGAACACGGACGACCACCACGTCAGCTCCAGCTCCGGGCCCACCAGGTCGGCCTCGACCCGGCGCTCACCGAGGTCGTCGACCAGCTCGCCGAGGCCGGACGCGCGCAGGCGCCGCAGCACCGCCGTCCGCTCGGGGAGCGGGGCCAGGGCGTCCTGCGTCTCGGACAGCGAGGCGAGCCGCTGGACCAGGGCGAACAGGTCGAGGTCGAGCAGCTCGCCGCCCGCCTGCGAGGACCGCAGCACGGGTTCGAGCGCCTCGAGGTCGATGCGCACCGCCTCGTAGGTCTCCTCGACGCCCGCTAGCCCCTCGGGAAGGGTGGGCCAGCCGCCGCGCGGGCACTGCGCCTGCCAGACCTCGCGCTGCCGCTGCACCTCGACGAGCGCGGCGTGCATGTCCGGCACGCGCACGCCTGGTCGCACCATCTCGCGGGCGCGCCGCTTCAGCCTGCGCCGCTCCAGCCAGCCCATCTCGGCGCCCTGGTCGGCGCGCTGCTTGCGCGACGCCGTGGCCTGCACCATGTCGGCCGCCGTACGCTCGAAGACCATCGGCTGGAACACGTCGAGCGTGCCCCGCATGCCGCCGAGCATCGCGAGCTGCTCGCCCCACTGCCGGGCCGTCGAGGCCTCGACCAGGCCCGTCACCTTCGAGACGTACTCGATCTGCTTGCGCAGCTCCGGCAGCGTGTGCTCGCCCAGGCGGGTCACGCGGGCGAGCGCGGAGCGCGCGTCGTCGTCGGTCAGGATGTGCGCGCCGAACCAGGGGCTCGACGTCGACCTGAGCGTGAACGCCCCCAGCTCGGCCGCCCGTTCGAGGTCGGCCGCGAGCTCGGTGCGCCGCTCCGCGCCCAGGGCCAGCACCGACTCCGAGCCGAGCCGCACGCGCGTGGCCGGCGCGGGCCGCTCGGACGTGAGCCGGGCCAGCGCCTGCAGGGCGTCGTAGGCCGAGACCCGCCACGGCTCGCGCACCCGGTGCAGCGCCCCGATGTAGCCGGAGAGCTGCGCCCGCGACCCGATCAGGGCGTCCCGGACGCGCGCGACCTCGTCCGTGTCGATGCGCTCCTGCGCGGGCGCCATCGCCTCCAGCAGACGGCGCGACGTCGAGGTGCGCCAGGTCGGCACGGGCGCGATGTCCAGCAGCAGCCCGCCCAGGCCGAGCATGTCCAGCCGGGCGGCCAGCGCGTCGGCGGCCCGCCGGTGCCCCGGCACATACAGCACGGACCGGCCGCTCGCGTTCGCCTCGGCGACGACGGCGGACAGGGTGCCCGCGACGTCCGACCCGACGGGCGCGTCCACGAACAGGTGGCTGCCCGTCGCGAGCGCGTCGACGACGTGCCGCTGGTGCGGGTCCAGGTCGCCGACGCCGCGCTCGTGCGCCGGGTCGGCGTCGCCCACGCGCGGCTCGGGGAGCTCCACCTTGCCGAGCTTGGTCACCGATGCGTCCACGCCGCCGAGCGCCGAGACCACCTCGTGGTCGCCCAGGCTGGGCGCGAGCTCGTCGAGGTCGTCGACGAGCACCTGGCCGGGGTGCACGAAGGTGCCCACGAGCACCCGCCGGTCGAGCCGGAACTCGCCCAGCACCGCGGAGCCCAGGCTCGCGACCCGGTCCAGCACGTCGGTCGGGTTGAAGCCCGCGAGGGTGAACGTCGCCTTGGCCAGCGCGACCGGGTCGAGCAGGGCGCCGTGCGCGCGCAGCGTACGCGCCACCACGGGGTTGATCTCGGCCGTGGGGTCGAGCGTGATGTCGTAGTCGCCCTCGCCGTCGCTCCGCGGCGTCAGCATGACCGGCCGCAGGATCACGGGCGCGCGCACCACGCGCGGCTCCTGGTCGTCCTCGTCCGACGCCGGGGCGCCGCCCGCGGGCATCGCCAGCGTCACGATCGGCACGGACCCGGTCAGGGCCGGCGCGTCGGCCGGGCTGTCGGCCGAGTCCCCGCCCGGCTCGGCGGCGGAGGCCGCCGAGCTCGCCGACGACGGGCCGAGCACCCGGGTCAGGGCCTCCATGTCGTCCGAGGCGGCGTTCGTGCCACCGCCCGCGGTGGGCCGCTCCGTCCAGGTCGCGACGCCGATCGCGAGGTAGGTGGGCGAGACCCCGTAGCGCTGCGCGTGCTCCGCGGAGCGCGCGGCGACGGCCCGGGCCCGACGGCGGGCGGTCGGCAGCGCGCCGGCCTCGCGCACGAGGTTGGACAGCCGGGTGGGCCGGCCCGCGAAGAGCTGGGCGACACCCGACGGATGGGCGGCCGACAGGTCGATCACGGCCTCGCCGAGAAGTCCGACGTCGGCCAGGGAGGATCCCCCGGCGAGCCGGACGAGCCCGGCGCGCCACTGCGCGACCGACTCGGCCATGGGGTCCCGGACGGCGTCCGGCGTGGACCCCGGGGCCTCCGACGCGGCCAGCTCAGCGGCTGGGTCCACGTTCTCGTCCTTCAGCGCGGCCGAGAGCTCCTCGGACAGGTCGACCGAGATCTCGGGAGCGGCTGCGGTCTGGCGGCGTGCAGCGTTCACCCCAGCAAACTAACCGCGCGGTGTCCGCAAGGGCCGGACGCCACGCCGCGCGACACGCCGCGCCCCCGCCGTCCGCGGCGTGTCAGACCCAGAAGTCACCCGGGTGACCTGTGTGTCCGACCCGTTCTGCGGGGTGGTGCGGAGGTGGCGCCGGGCATGCAAAAGCCCCTCCGGCAGGGGGTCCGAAGGGGCTCAGCAGGTGGACCGAAGTCCACCGGGGTAATGACGGTGCGCACCGCGCAGGGGGCGGGCGATGCGCACCGTCTTGTGAGAGTCTGCACCTGTTCCAGGCGGACGTCAACACCGACTCGGACGATCGTCCAGGTTGCGGCAAACAGGTCACAAGAACGTTGTCGAGGTGCAAGTTTTCGCCTCGCTCAGGGCCCTCTCAACCGCGACATATCGCCGTTCCGGGGCCCTTCGGTCGGACCCGGAAAAAAGCCTGGACGGCGCCTCCTAGACTCGAACGTTTGTGAGCGCACTCGTCGAGGCAGTCTTCCCCCGCCGGCTGGGCCGGCCGTTCCGCTGGCTCGTCTCGGCGTCGTGGACCAGCAACATCGGCGACGGCATCGCGCTCGCCGCCGGACCCCTGCTGGTCGCGTCACAGACCGACTCCGCCTTCCTCGTCGCCCTCGCCGCGATGCTCCAGCGGCTGCCGTGGCTCCTGTTCGGCCTCTGGGCCGGGGCGCTGGCCGACCGGCTGGACCGGCGCCGGGTCGTCATCGTCGCCAACGCGTTCCGAGCCCTGGTCATCGCCGTCCTGTGCGTCTTCATCGGGACCGGCACCGTGAGCATCGGCATGGTGCTCGCCGCGATGTTCCTCTACGGCACCGCCGAGGTCTTCGCGGACACCACCCAGCAGACGCTCCTGCCCACCCTCGTGGCGCCCGCCGACCTCGGCGCGGGCAACCAGCGCATGCAGGCCGGGTTCCTCGGCGCGAACCAGCTCATCGGCCCGCCGCTGGGCGCGTTCTTCTTCGCCGCGGGCATGGTCTGGCCGTTCGCGATCCAGGTGGTCTGCGCGGCCCTGGCGATCGTGCTCGTCTCCCGCATCACGGCCCTGCCCGGCGTGTCGTTCGTCAACGTGCGCGACGCCGACACCCACGTCCGCAAGGACATCGCCGAGGGCCTGCGCTGGGTCTGGGGCAACCCGCCCGTGCGCACGCTGTGCATCGTCATCCTGGTCTTCAACATCACCTGGGCCGCCCCGTGGGGCGTGCTCGTGAAGTACTCGCTGGACCACCTGCACATGAGTGAGGTCGGCTACGGCCTGCTCACCACGGCGAGCGCGGTGGGCGGCGTCGTCGGCGTCCTCTCGTACGGCTGGCTGGAGCGGCACGTGAACCTGGCGACGCTCATCCGCGTCTGCCTGACGCTGGAGGTGCTCACCCACGGGGCGTTCGCACTGACCACCACGGGCTGGGTCGCGATCGTCATCATGTTCGAGTTCGGCGTCTACGCCTTCGTCTGGGGCACGCTGTCCACCACGGTGCGGCAGCGCGCGGTGCCCAAGGCGTTCCAGGGCCGCGTCGCCTCCATCAACATGATCTGCGTGTTCGGCGGTCTCGTCCTCGGGCAGGGTATCGGCGGCCTCATCGCCGAGCACTGGGGCCTCGTCGCCCCGTGGTGGTTCGCGTGCGCCGGCGCCGGGATCACCCTCGCGCTGGTCTGGCGGTCCCTGGGCAACGTGGCACACGCCCAGGCCACGGACTAGCGAACCGGCCTGTCCCCACTCCCCTTTGAGGCCCGGGTTTCTTGTCTTTGGACGGCTCCAAAGACAAGAAACCCGGGCCTCAAAGGTGATCACCTGGGCAGCCAGGGCGACACCGGCAGCCCGGGCGACGCCGGCTGCTCGGACGACGCCGGGCCGACGGCGCCGCCGCGAGCTCAGCGGGCCTTCACGATCGGGATCGAGCCCGTCTCCGTGAACTCGCGCATGCGCTTGCCCACCGTCGACCGGCTGACGCCGACCTCCTCCGCGATCTCGCGGTACGTGCGGCCCTTGGTCCGCAGGTCGATCATGCGCTCGGCGTCCTGCGTGCCGAGCTGGGTGTTCCGACGCGGCGCCCGACGGCGGGGAATCCCGTCCCGGACGTTGGCCGTGGCGCGGGCCGCGGCCTCGGCGGGCTCCACGGGCGCCTCCGCAGCGGCCCGGCCGGCGTCGTCGCCGTCGGTCGCCGCCTGGTCGAAGATCCCGTCCGGCTGCGGGGCGCGCTCCCGCACCTCGTCGCGCGGTGCCGCCAGATTGGCGTAGGCAGGCCGGCGCTCCGCACCGTCCTGGACGCCGGCACCAGCACCAGCACCAGCACCAGCACCGGCACCGGCACCAGCACCAGCACCGTCCCAGGCGCCCGCACCAGGAACAGCCTCCGGCTCGACGTCGCCGCGGGGCTCCCCGGCGAACTCGGCGGCCACCGCGTCCGCGGCCCAGCGCTCGTAGTCGAGCACCCCGACCTCGGAACTCGCGCCACCGGCACGGCCGTCCACCGGCTCGTCGACGAGAATGCCGGTCAGCCGCTGCCGGTCGGCCAGGTGCAGGCGGGCGACGTCGGCGGTCCCGTCGCCCACGGCCGCGAGCGCCTCGCACCAGGCGGCGACCTGCGCCCGCATCTCGGTGGGCGGCACGGTGCGCAGCGCCACGGAGCGGGCCCGACGGCGGCCGGCCTCGGCGCGGGCGAGCCGACGGCGGGCGGTGCGCGACCCGTCGTTCAGGCTCTGTGCCCGGAACAGGTCCTCGGTGGTGAGGAACAGGGCGTGCATGCGGGCGGACTGCCGCAGCGCGGACCAGGACGTGCCGGTGGCCAGGTGCCGGTCGCCGATGAGGGCGAGGTGCCACATGAGCGCGGCGAGCAGGGGCACGACGAACCGGAACACGACGGCGCCCACGGGGTGGCCGATGTAGGCCTCGTGCCAGGCGGCGAAGACGCCGGAGGCGGACGAGAGTGCCCAGGTCAGGGCGAGCAGGGTGCCGCCGGGCCGGTTGTCGCGGGCGGCCTCGCGGGCCAGGAGGGCGACGGTCACCAGCGAGAGCTCGAAGACGCCGGCGGTCGCGTAGGCGGTGCCCTGGCTCATGGCGAGCACGTCGATGCCGAACTGGACCATCGCCAGGTACGCGGACCCGGTCGAGATGAGGGCGACGGACACCGCGCCCGTGAGCACCAGGTTGCGGGAACGGCGCGTGGGAACGGTCGTGACGGGGAACGCCCGGTCGGCGGGGGCCACGGTGATCTCTCCTTCGTCAGGTGCCTGTCGGACTGGATCCCGCGGCGGAGCCGAACAACAGTTCGGACGGCGATGCGGGCGGGCACGAAGATATCGGACAACTGTGACAACCCGGTATCGTCGACGGCTCGGCTGCGTGCGCGGCTCGCACGGGGCACGATGGGCACGCCGCCTGGACCAGGCGGGTGGCACGGACGCACGGGGAGACAACGCATGTCGCAGAGGGCCTGGATCTGGGTGGCCGGGGTCGTGGTGGCCGCGCTCGTCGGCACGGCGGCCTGGTTCGGGCTGCGGGCCGGCATCGACCCGGCCGAGGCCGCGCCGTCGGCGAGCCCGTCGCCGTCCGCCAGCCCCACGCCTGAGCCGACGCCGAAGCCCGCCGGCTACTCGCTCGCCGCCCTGCCCCGGCCGGACATCGACGGGCTGCTCCCGGCCGAGCTGCCCGTGACCAAGCTGGACACGCTCAAGGGGCTGCCGGGTTCGGTCGCCGAGCCGAGGAAGGCCCGGATCCCGGTCTGGGCGGCGCCCGACGTGACGGAGGCGCCGGTGCTCGCCCTGGAGGCCGACTACTACGACGCCGACGCCCGCTGGCTCGTGCTGGAGCGCGAGCCGGGCTGGGTCAAGGTGCTCGTCCCTTACGGGCGCGGAGCGCTCCCGTCGGACGACCCGGACCGGGTCAACGGCGTCTCGGGCTGGCTGCGCGGGGGCGACGTCGTGCTGGAGAAGGAGCGGCGCTCGGTGGTGGTCGACCTGTCGGACCGCACCGTGACCGTCACGCACGACGACGGCTCCCGGGACGTGCTCCCGGCGGGCGTCGGCGCGGCCGAGACGCCGACGCCGCGCGGCCTCACCCAGGTCTTCACCGTCACGGAGGCGGTGAACACCGGGATGTCGGTGTTCCTGTCGATGCAGAGCGAGTCCCTCGACGGCTTCTACGGCACCGACTACGCCGCCACCGCGCTGCACGTGGGCGAGGGTCAGGGCCAGTCGGTCAGCAACGGCTGCATCCGGCTGGCGAGCGGGGACTTCGAGCGCCTCGCCGGCCTCGACCCGGGTGTACCGGTCCTGGTCCGGGGCTAGCGAGGCGTCCGGGTCATCCCGCCGGGCACTCCTCGTCCGCCGCCTTGCGGAAGCACCCCACGAAGTGGCCGGGCGCGTGCTCGACCAGCCCGAGGTCGTCGGCCGTGCCGCTCGCCGAGCCCGCCTCGGCCTCGTCGCCCAGCGACCGCCCCTGGGCCGCGAGCGCCTCGTGGTAAAGGCACCGCCCGGCCAGGCGCGCGCTGCGCTGCGACTCCTCGGCCTCGACCTCCTCCCACGTGCGGTCCAGGTGCGGCACCGAGGCCAGCAGGTCGCGCGTGTAGGGGTGCAGCGGGTCGTCGAAGACGGCGCTGGTGACGCCGCGCTCCACGACGCGCCCCTTGTAGAGGATGACCACCCGGTCGGAGACGTAGTTGCCGAGCGAGAGGTCGTGCGTGACGAACAGGATCCCGAGGCCACGCGACTTGAGCTCGCCCAGCAGGTTGAGCACGTCGATGCGGGTCGACGCGTCGAGCATCGAGATGATCTCGTCGGCCACGAGCAGCTCGATGTCGAGCAGCAGGGCCCGCGCGATGAGGAGCCGCTGGAGCTGCCCGCCGGAGAGCTGGTGCGGGAACTTGCCGAGGATGTCGCCGGGTTCGAGCGTGACAGCCCCCAGGGCCTCCTCCAGCTTCTCCCGCCAGGCAGCGCCGGACACCCGGGGGAAGTACGAGCGCCGCAGCGTCTCGAACGTCCGGTCCACCTTGAAGATCGGGTTGAACGAGCTGAACGGGTCCTGGAACACGCCCTGGACCTTGCGGTAGTAGTCGCGACGGCCCCGGTACCCGAGCCGGGTGACGTCGCGGCCGTCGAACGTGATGCTGCCGCCCGTGGAGTCGAGCAGGTGGAGCACCATCTTGCCGATGGTCGACTTGCCGCTGCCGGACTCCCCGATGAGCGAGACCACCTCGCCCCGCTGCACGTCGAGGCTGACGTGCCGCACGGCGTGCAGGTCGGAGGTGCCGAAGGTGCCGGTCTTGTAGACCTTGTCGAGCGCGTCGAGCGTCAGCATCAGCTCACCGCCCAGCACGCGACCTGGTGCCCCTCGGCGACCTCGCGGAAGGGCGGGGCCTCGGCGCACCGGTCGTGCGCCAGCGGGCAGCGGTCGCGGAACCGGCAGCCGGTCGGCGGGTCGAGGAGCGACGGCGGCCGCCCCTCGATGCCCTCCAGCCGCTGCTCCTCGTACCGGTCGCCCACCTTGGGCAGCGCCCCGATGAGCATCTTCGTGTACGGGTGCAGGGGCTCGTCGATGATCGTCCGGGCCGGCGCCTTCTCGGCGAGGTGCCCGGCGTACATCACCAGGATCGTGTCGGCGACCTGGAACAGCACGGAGATGTCGTGCGTGATCACGATCATGGACCGGACGAACCCGTGGTCGCGGAACTCGACGAGCGCCCGGGCGACGGCCTTCTGCGAGGACACGTCGAGCGCGGACGTCACCTCGTCGCCGATGAGCAGCGACGGGTTGAGCAGCGTGGACAGCACGAGCACCACGCGCTGCTTCATGCCGCCGGACAGCTCGATCGGGTACCGCTTCAGCACGTCGGTGTCGAGGCCGACGAGCTCCAGACGCCGCTCGAGCTCCGGCAGCACCTCCGCGTAGCGCACGTTGTGCGCCGCGAGGAGGTCACGGATCATCCGGCCGATCTTGCGGGTCGGGTTCATCGCCGACATCGCGTACTGCGGGATGAGGGACACCTCGCGGTAGCGGTGGCGGCGCATCGCGCCGTCGTCGGCGATGGGGAGCTTCTCCCCGTCGAGGGCGACGGTGCCGCCCACGTGCTCCATGCGGGTGTCGAGGCGGATCAGAGCCTTGCCGAGCGTCGTCTTGCCGCAGCCGGACTCGCCGGCGATGCCCATGATCTCGCCGTCGGCCACCTCGAAGCTGACGCCGTCGAGGGCCTTCACGGGGCCGCGCAGGGTGCGGTAGTGGACCCTCAGGTCGGTCACGGAAAGGGTCATCACATCTCCCGCAGCTTGGGGTTGAAGACCTCGTCGAGGCCCACGTTCATGATGTAGAGCGAGCCCACGATGAGCGTGATCCCCAGCCCCGGCGGGATGAACCACCACCACAGCCCCAGATGGAGCGCGCTCCACTGCACGGCCTGGTTCATCATCAGGCCGAGCGACATGGCGTTGGTGGGTCCGAGCCCGATGAAGTCGAGCGACGCCGCCGTCAGGATGGACCCGCCGAACAGCAGCACGAACGTCATGAACAGGTAGGAGTACATGTTGGGCGCCACCTCGCGCCGCAGGATCGTGCCCACCCCCACGCCGGACAGCCGCGCCAGGTCGATGAAGTCCCGCGAGCGCAGCGACAGGGTCTGCGCCCGCACCGCGCGGGCCACCCACGGCCAGCTGAAGACGCCGATGTACAGCGCCTGCATCGGCACGCTGCGCACGCCCAGGTAGGCGTTGATGATGATGAGCACCACGAAGCCGGGGATCACCAGCACCACGTTGGTCAGCATGTTCAGCAGCTCGTCGATCAGGCCGCCGCGGTAGCCCGCGACGAACCCGATGGTCATCCCGATGACGGCGGCCACCCCGCCGCCCAGCAGGCCCACGAGGAACGTGGACCGCAGGCCGGCGACGAACTGCGCGAAGACGTCCTGCCCGAACGTCGTCGTGCCGAACGGGAAGTCCGTGGACGGCGGGGCCATGGGCGGCCCCGCGTAGTCCATCGGCGCGAACTTGAGGAACAGCGGCCCGAGCAGCCCCAGCAGCAGGAACGCGAGCACCACCACCGAGCCGATCACGACCTTGGGGTTGCGCAGCGCGAAGTACAGCGTCTCGCGTGCGTCTCCCCCGGGCTTGCGGGCGGCCGACGGCGCCGGGGTCGCCCCGGGCGGTTCGGCCGCCTCGGTCCCCGGTGCCGCGGCCGGTTGTGTCGCCGTCATACTCCGCTCCTTCCGCATGAGCCTGCGGCTCCGTTCCGCGCGGGTGCCTCGTTCCTCGGCCCCCACGCTCCTCTGCCCCTCCGGCTCATGCGGTGGCCCCCGTCAGTCCGGTCCGCGTGCGGGGGTCCACCAGCACGTAGACGATGTCGATCACGAAGTTGGCCAGGAGCACGCCGATCACCACGAACAGCAGGGTGCCCTGCAGCAGGAAGAAGTCCTGGTTCTGGATGGCGGACAGCACGAGCTTGCCCAGGCCCGGGTAGGCGAACACGATCTCGGTCACCAGGGCACCGCCCAGGATGGTGCCGAGCTGCAGCGCCAGGCCCGTGATCTGCGGCAGCATCGCGTTGCGGAACGCGTACTGCCGCACGAGCCGCTTGGGCGCGCCGAGCGCGGACAGGTAGTTCGCGTAGTCGGACTCGAGCTCGTAGATGATCAGGTTGCGCATGCCGATCGCCCAGCCGCCCAGCGACACGAGGAACAGCGACAGGAACGGCAGCACCCAGTGCTGCAGCAGGTCGCCGGCGAACGCCCACGACCACTGCGGCACCATCCCGAAGTCGTAGCCGCCCGCCACGGGGAACCAGCCGAGCGCGACGCCGAGGCCCCACGCGAGCAGGATCGCCAGCCACATGTACGGCATCGCCGTGATCAGGTAGCCGACGGGCAGGGCCACGTTGTCGAGCCACCGGCTGCGCGCCGCCATGGCCCCCACGGTGTTGCCGATCACGAAGCTCAACAGGATCGCGGGGATCATGATGCCCAGCGTGTAGGGCACCGCGTCGAGCACCACCTGGCTCACGGGCGCGGGGAACAGCCACACGCTCGTGCCCAGGTCACCGCGGAACAGCGCGGCCCAGTAGTTCAGGTACTGCTGCCAGAGCGGCAGGTCGAGCCCGAACGTCCGCTCGTAGTACGCGGTCATGGCCGCGATCGTCTCGGGGTGCTGGACGGCGGCGCGCGCCACCATCCGCTGGACCGGATCCCCCGGCATGAGCCGGGGGATCAGCCAGTTCAGCGTGACCGCGACGACGAACGTCAGGCCGTAGATCACGGTCTTGCGAGCGAGATAGCCGCGCATACGTCAGGAGGCCGGCTCGAGGGCGAGCAGCGTGTTGATGCCACCCATCTGCACGTACCCGTTCCACATGATCGGGAAGTACGCGTCCTCGCGGCCCTCCTTGGGCCAGTTGGTCCACTGCGACTCGTTGTACTGCGCCCACGCGCCGTTGTACCAGAGCGGGATCGCCGGCAGGTCGGTCATGAACTTCTCCTGGACCTTCGACAGCGTCTCGGAGAACTCGGGCGTGCCGCTCTCGGTGCGCGAGAGGTCCTCGACGAGGTCCCACGCCTCCTTGTCCTCGTAGCGGCCGAAGTTGCCCGCCAGCATCTGCTCCTGGATCGGCTGGTAGAACGCGTAGTTGTAGTAGGTCCACGGCGTGTTGCTCACGCCCGCGTTGCCGTTGATGACCAGGTCGAAGTCGCCGGTGGCCCGCGCGTCGTCGACGGCGCCCGCGTCGGGGAAGTCGGCGGTCACCTTGATGCCGACGGCGGAGGCGTCCTCCGCGATGACGCGCGCGGCCTCCATCCAGTCGGTCCAGCCCGCGGGGACGATCAGCTTCAGGTCGATCGCCTCGCCGTCCGGCGTCTCGACGAACCCGTCACCGTCGGTGTCCTCGTAGCCGGCGTCGGCCAGGATCGACTTGGCCTCGTCCGCGTCGAAGGTGAAGCCGTACTCGGCCACGACGTCCTCGTCGTAGTACTCCTCGAACGCCGGCACCAGGCCCGACGGGTGCGCCTTCGCCACGAGGCCGCCGTAGGCGTTCGTCACGATCTTGTCCACGTCGATCGAGCGCGCCAGGGCCTGCCGGAAGTCGACGTCGTCCATCGGCGGGCGCGTCTGGTTCGGGATCAGGTTGGCCGACGCCGCCGCCAGCATGTACGGCTCACCCTCGTAGTACGTGCTGACCTGGCCGGTGTCGACGAGCTGGTTGACGCCGGGCAGGAAGTTGTTGCTCAGGTCGAGGCCGCCGGACAGCATCAGGCCGAGCGCCACCTCGTTGGAGGTGTTCACGACGTCGACGATGTACTTCATCGGCATCTCGAGGCCGAGCTCGCCGCGGGCCCACCAGTCGTCGTTGCGCTCCCAGACCATGCGGTCCTGGGCGACGGCGGAGAACTTGAACGCGCCCGAGCCGATCGGGTCCTCGTTCGGGTTGGACAGCAGCTCCTCGTCCGACCAGTCGCCCATGATGTGCTCCGGGACGACCATCGTGCTGTAGAGCCAGTTGTCCCACTCCTGGTAGCGGGGGTCGGAGAACGTGAACTTCACCGTGGTGGGGCTGGTCGCCTCGACCTTGTCGAGCCAGGTCCACAGGTTGCTGTACGGCACGGCGTCGACCTTGCCGAGCTCGGTGGTGAAGACGACGTCGTCGGCGTCGAGCGTCTCGCCGTCCTGCCAGGTCAGGCCCTCGCGGAGCGTGAGCTCATAGGTCTTGTCGCCGGTCCACTCGCCGCCCTCGGCGAGCCAGGGCGTCAGCTCGAGGGTGATCGGGTCGAACTGGAACAGCGGCTCGTAGAGCAGGCCGCGCGCACCGGTGGCGTGCCCGGAGCTGGGGATCGGGTTCCACGACGTGGGCGGGCCCCACTGGGTGCCGCTCGTGAAGAGCGTCTCCTCGCGCGGGTACTCGGCCACGAGGGCGTTGGCCGAGTCCATGCCCTCCGCGGACGCGTACGGGTTGGACGTCGTGGGTGCGCTCCCACCGCCACCGGAACAGCCGGCGAGCAGCACGCCGGCGACCGTGGCCGCCGCCAGGGCCACCACGCCCCGGGACCTGGTCTGTCGAAGGAACATCGTCGATCCTCTCCGCCCGCACGGCCGTCGTGCGGACCAGGCGCGTCGTCGCGCCGGGTTGCTGAGCATCGTTGTGGGTCGGAGAGGGATTGGTCAAGGTTTGTCACCTATGTTGCGCAATTGACACCTACGCCCGACCCGGGCGCTTAGCGCGCCGGGCCGGGCGGCCGGTAGGCTGTGTGGCGCGGTCCGGGCTTCACCCGGCCGCCGCACGCGCATCTCCTCCCGGAGAGACGCGGGCGCCTGTAGCTCAGTGGATAGAGCACCGCTCTCCTAAAGCGGGTGTCGGCAGTTCGAGTCTGCCCAGGCGCACCTACTCGACGAGCTGCCCGGCGGGTACCGCCGGGCGCTCCTCGCCCACGGCCTCGCGGCGTGCCGCCGCGCGCTCGCCGCGCTCCCCGCCCCGGACCAGCGCGGCCACCACCATGACCGCCAGCCCGGCGAGGGTCACGACGGCACCCGCCCACAGCGGCGACGTGTAGCCGAGCCCGGCGGCGAGCGTCAGCCCGCCCACCCATGCGCCCAGCGCGTTCCCGACGTTGAACGCCGCGATGTTCGCGCCCGAGGCGAGCGTGGGCGCGGCCGACGCGTGCCGCATGACCCGCATCTGCAGCCCCGGCACGGTCGCGAAGCCGACGGCGCCCATCAGCACCAGGCTGATCATGGTCGCGACCTGGCTGGTGGCGGTCAGCGCGAAGACCGTCAGGACCACGGTGAGCAGCACCAGCAGGGTGAGCAGGGTGGCCCCGAGGTTCTTGTCCGCGGCCTTGCCGCCCACGAGGTTGCCCACGAACAGGCCCGCCCCGAACAGGATCAGCAGCCACGGCACCGTCGAGCTCGCGAACCCGCTGACCTCGGTGAGCGTGAACGCGATGTAGGTGAAGGCGCCGAACATGCCGCCGTAGCCGAGCACCGTCACGGCGATGGACAGCCACACCTGCGGGGCGCGGAAGGCCGCGAGCTCGCCGCGCAGGCCGGGGCCGGGCTGCCCGCTCGGCCCCGCGACGCCGTCCGGCACCCCGACCCGGGCCGGGACCAGGAGCGCGATGCCCACGAAGGCGAGCACGCCGATGCCGGTGATCGCCCAGAAGGTCGAGCGCCAGCCGGCGGCCTGGCCGAGCAGGGTGCCGAAGGGCACGCCGAGCACGTTGGCGACGGTCAGGCCGGCGAACATGATCGAGATGGCGGCGGCGCGCCGCTCGCGGGCGACCAGGTCGGCCGCGACGACCGCGCCGATGCCGAAGAACGCGCCGTGGCACAGCGCCGCGACGACCCGGCCGAGCATCATCAGCTCGTAGGTGGGCGCGATCGCGGACACCAGGTTGCCCGCGATGAACAGGATCATCAGGCCGAGCAGGGCCTTCTTGCGGTCCACCTTGGTGAGGGCCGCCGTGAGGGCGACCGCGCCGACCGCGACGGACAGCGCGTAGCCGGAGATGAGGTATCCGGCGACGGTCTCGGTGACGCCGAAGTCGGCCGAGACCTCGGGCAGCAGGCCCATGATCACGAACTCGGTGAGGCCGATCCCGAAACCCCCGATGGCGAGGGCCCAGAGGGCGACAGGCATGACAGTGCTCCTTGAGGTGCGGGTGGTGCGGGGTGGCCGGCTCGTGCCGGCGGGGGGTCGTCAGCCGTCGAAGCGGTCCGGGTGCGGGCCGGTGCGGCCGTCCCGGTCCAGGGCGTCGATCGCCGCGACCTGCTCGGCGGTGAGCTCGAACCCGAGCACGTCGAGGTTCGACGCGATGCGGGCCGGCGTGACCGACTTGGGGATCACGACGGTGCCGTGCTGCAGGTGCCAGCGCAGCACCACCTGCGCGGCGGAGACGCCGTGCGCCCGGGCGGCGTCGGTCACGGGGGCGGCGTCGAGCACGGCGCCCTGCGCGAGCGGGCTCCACGCCTCGGTGACGATGCCGAGACCCGCGTGGTGGGCGCGCAGCTCGCGCTGCTGGAGGGCCGGGTGCAGCTCCACCTGGTTGACGACGGGACGCACGCCGGTGGCCGCGACGAGCGCGTCCAGGTGCGCGGGCTGGAAGTTGGAGACGCCGATCTCGCGGACCAGACCGGCCTCGCGCGCCTCGATCAGGCCCTCCCAGGCGGTGACGTACTGCCCGCGGCCCGGCGCGGGCCAGTGGATCAGGTACAGGTCGAGGGCGTCGAGGCCGAGCAGCTCCAGGCTGCGCTCCAGCGCGGGTCGGACGGCGTCGCGCGCCATCGAGTCGGTCCACAGCTTGCTGGTGACGAACAGGTCGTCGCGGGCCAGCCCGGACTCCGCGAGGGCGCGGCCCACACCCGCCTCGTTGCCGTAGACGGCGGCGGTGTCGACGCTCCGGTAGCCGGCCTCGAGCGCGTGGCCGACGGCGCGGGTGGTCTCGGCGTCGGGCACCTGGAAGACGCCGAACCCGACCTGCGGCATGGTCGCGCCCGCGTGGGCGGCGTTCGGCAGCGCGACGGCGGGGGTCTCTGCGGCGGGGGTCTCTGCGGTGGAGGCAGCCGCGGTGGCGCGGGTCTCGACGGGGCATGACATGAGGGCTCCTAGCTGTTCTCCGAACAGTGCCCGCTGTGCGTACGCGGACACCTGGCGGACGCGTTTAGTTGCACGCGCCTCCTAGATAGTTGCACGCGCGCACTAGTTGCACAAGCGCTATAGTTGGAGACCGGAATCACGCCCGACGAGGAGGGCCCATGGGAATCGCCGACGACGCCGTCGAGATCCGTGCCCAGGGCTGGCGAACGCTCGCCGCACTGCACGGCATGATCGACACC
Organism: Promicromonospora sp. NPDC059942; assembly: GCF_042731755.1. Taxonomy (NCBI): domain Bacteria; kingdom Bacillati; phylum Actinomycetota; class Actinomycetes; order Micrococcales; family Promicromonosporaceae; genus Promicromonospora; species Promicromonospora sp. NPDC059942. Next base: position 131,623 of record NZ_JBHWLR010000013.1, on the reverse strand, counting down.
GCGCTCGAACGCGCGCTGCAGGCCGAGCACGGCCTGTCCGTCGTGGAGTACACGGTGCTGGACGCGCTGTCCCGGCAGGACGGCTGGCACATGCGCATGCAGCAGCTCGGCCGCGCGACCGCGCTCTCGCCGAGCGCCACGACGCGCCTGGTCAACCGCCTGGAGGACCGCGCGCTGCTCACGCGCGTCCTGTGCCAGGACGACCGCCGCGGCATCTACACCGAGCTCACCGCGGCCGGCGAGAAGCTGCTGCTCGCCGCGCGCCCCACGCACGACCGCGCGCTGCACGAGGCGCTGCAGGAGGCGGAGCAGGTGCCGGAGCTGGCCGTGCTCGTGGGCACGCTCGGCGGCGTGGGCGCGGGAGTCTAAACCGGCCGGGAGACGACCGAACGACTGACTCGCGACGCGCACCGCGCCGAGTCAGTCGTCCGGTCGGACCACCCCGCTGACTCGGCCCACCAGAGGTGGCGAGTCAGCGGGGTGGCGAGTCAGGCGGGTGGTTCGTCAGAGGACCGCGCGGAGGAACTCCTGGGTCCGCTCGTTCTCCGGCGACGTGAAGATCGTCTCCGGGTCGGCCTCCTCGATGATCTTGCCGCCGTCGAACATCAGCACCCGGTTGGAGACCTCCCGGGCGAACTGCATCTCGTGCGTCACGATCAGCATGGTGATGTCCGTGGTCTCGGCGATGTTCCGGAGCACCCCCAGCACGTCGGCGACGAGCTCCGGGTCCAGCGCGGAGGTCACCTCGTCCAGGAGCAGGATCTCCGGCTCCATGGCCAGGGCCCGCGCGATGGCGACCCGCTGCTGCTGCCCGCCGGAGAGCTGGGTGCACCGGGCGTCGCGCTTGTCGGCCAGCCCCACCTTGTCCAGCAGGTCCTCGGCCCGGGCGACCGCCTGGGCGCGGGAGATGCCGAGCACGTGGACGGGCGCCTCGATGATGTTCTCCAGCACCGACATGTTCGGGAACAGGTTGAACTGCTGGAACACCATCCCGACGCGGCGCCGCACCAGGCTGCGCCGCTTCTCCGAGATCGCGACGCGCCTGCCGCCACGGATCTCGTGCGTGTACGGCTGCCCGTCCACGAGGATCAGGCCGTCGTTCGCCTCCTCCAGCGTCATGAGCAGGCGCAGGATCGTGGTCTTGCCGGAGCCCGACGGTCCGATCAGCGTGACCCGGTCGCCCTTGGCGACCGTGAAGTCCAGGCCGTCGAGCACCACGTTGTCCCCGAAGCGCTTGCCCACGCCCTGGAACTCGATGGCAGGGGTGAGGTCGTTGTCAGGCAAGGCGGTTCTCCATTCGGCGGACGAGCAGCGAGGTCGGGTAGCTCACCAGCAGGAAGAGCAGGCCGGCCAGCGTGATCGCCTCGATGTAGCGGAAGTTCGCGCCGCCGTAGGCCTGGGCGGCGGCGTACATCTCGACCACGTAGATGAAGGCCAGGAACGGCGTCTCCTTGAACATCGAGATCGCGTAGTTCCCCAGGCCGGGCAGCGTGTTCCGGATCGCCTGCGGCAGGATCACCGCACGCCAGGTGCGGCTCCTCGGCAGGTCGAGGGCGACCGCCGCCTCCCACTGGCCACCCGGCACCGCGTCGATGCCGGCCCGGTAGACCTCCGACATGTACGTGGCGTAGTGGATGCCGAGCACCACGCAGCCGACGGCGAGCGACGGGAACTGCGTGAACATCAGGTTGGCGAACACGAGCTGCACCAGCAGCGGCGTCGACCGGATGAACTCGACCAGGAAACCCACCGGCATCGTGACGGCGCGGACGCGGGACCGGCGCACGACGGCGACCACGAGCCCCAGGACCGCGGCGATGATCATGCCCACGACGGTCGCCAGGACCGTGATGCCCAGGCCCTTGATCAGGTCGGGGAACACCGCGGCGGCGTGGTCCCAGCTCCAGAAGTCGTTCATGAGCGCACCTCCGTCCCTGCGGTCCTCGCGGGGGTCAGACGCAGGATCTCGCGCAGCGACGGTCCCTGACCGACCTTGTTCTTGGCGCGGGCCTCGAGCGCGTTCATGATCAGCGTCAGCGCGTAGGCGAACACGAAGTAGAGCAGCAGGCCCACCGTGTAGGCGAAGACCGTGTCCGTCGTGCCCTTGCGCAGCTCCCCGATGAAGAAGTTGAGGTCGTGCAGCGTGATGTAGGCCGCCAGGGCCGAACCCTTGACGAGCTGGATCAGCAGGTTGGTGAACATGGGCATCATCAGCGGCCAGGCCTGCGGCAGGATCACACGGCGCAGCCGGTGCACACCACCCAGGTCGAGCGCCGTGGCCGCCTCCCACTGACCGGTGGGCACGGAGTTGATCGAGCCGCGCACCACCTCGGCGGCATAGGCGCCGTAGTTGAGGCCGAGCGCGAGGATGCCGCAGGCCAGCGGGTCGAGCTCCACGTAGAACGGCGGGAGCGGCAGCACGTAGTACAGCCAGAAGATCTGCACCACGAGCGAGGTGCCGCGGAAGAACTCCACGACCACCCGGGACGGCACCCGCGCCCAGCTGGTCCGGGCCCGAGAGCCCAGCCCCAGGATGAACGCGATGATCAGCGCGAGTGCCGCACCGGCGATCGTGAGCTCGAGAGTGACGAGAATTCCTTCGCCGAGCTGCGGGAGCAGATCGACGAGTTCTTGCATGTTGTCGGACACGTGCCGGGTCAGCCGTCCAGGCCGAGCTCCGGGGCCAGGTCCTTGGCCAGCGACTCGAGGTCGCCCTCACAGAGCTTGTCGGCGGTCAGGCCCTCGACGGGACGCTCGGCGGCGGTGAAGCCGAACGGGCCTGCGATCTCCAGCCAGCGGTCCTCGTCGGAGACGATCTCGGCGAGCTTCTCGTTGTAGGCGTCGCGGAGGTCCTCCTCCCCCTTCGGGAAGACCGTGGCGCCCGCACCGATCTGCGGCACGCCGTCGATCACCGCGACGAAGGAGTCGGTGACCTCGACGTCGGCGTTCGAACGGGCCACCAACGCGTTGAGCGAGATGGCGGTCAGCGCCGACGCGTCGGCGCGGCCCGAGGTGACCGCGTCGAGCGCGTCCTGCGGCGAGCCGACCTTGACGGTCTCGATCCCGAGGGACTTGGTGTAACCCTCCTCGATGGCGCCGCTGAGCACGGCGAGCTTCACGCCGGCGTCCTTGGCGGACTGCATGTCCGTCAGGCCGTCGGGGTTGCCCTTCGGCGTCAGGAACGCCGTCGTGTACATGATCTCGGGCTCGGAGAAGATGGCCTCCGAGCAACGCTCGGGGAGGATCGACATCCCCGCGCTCACGGCGTCGTACCGGCCCGCGGTCAGGCCGGGGATGAGCGAGTTCCACTCCGTCTGCACGCCGTCGACGGTGTCGATGCCGAGCTCGCCGAAGATCGCCTCGTTCAGCTTGATGGTGGCTCCGGTCAGCTCGCCGCCGTCCTCGTAGGAGTACGGCTCCTCGCCGTTGAACGCCACGGTGATGGCGCCGTCGTCCTGGAGCTGCTGCAGGGCGCCACCGGCATCCTCCGGGGCTGTCGACGTGCACGCGCCCAGCGCGACCAGGGTGAGTACGGACCCTGCGGCGAGGACGGCTCGGCGGAGCGGGCGGACGCTTGATCTAGACATGGTTCCCTTCACGCCACCCGACAGATTTGGCAAAGGCCGGGTGGGCTGGAGTTCACGGACGACTCGCCACCGTAGCGGGCTGACGACGTTCAGACAATCTAGCGTTCGACATTAGGATTGTCTACAATCTGCAAGTTCACCCGGCCGGCGCCACCCCTGCTACCGCCGTGGCCACCCAGATGTCCGCGCAGCGGCGATGATGGTCGTCATCGACGTTGCGCTCACGGAAGGAGCACTGATGTCCCACCCGCCACGGGCCTCCCTGGCGACCGCGCCGTCCTTCTCGCGTGTGACGCGTCCCTCGACCGTCGACCTGATCCAGACCGAGCTGCGCAACGCGGTGTACGCGGGCGTGCTCGCCGTCGGCTCGCCGATCCGCGAGGTCGAGGTCGCGACCCAGCTCGGCGTGAGCCGCGGCCCCCTGCGGGAGGCCGCCCAGCGCCTGGTCCAGGAGGGTCTGCTGGTCGCCACACCGGGGCGCGGCATGCGCGTGGCGACCATCTCCCGGGAGCGGCTCCCGGCCCTCTACGAGGCGCGCAAGTCGGTGGAGATCACCGCGGCGCGCCTGCTCGTCCGGTCGGGGGACGACGCCGCCCTGGCGACCGTGCGCCGCGCCCACGACGAGCTCGTGGACGCCAACCGGACGGGCGACGCGCGCCGCGTCGGGGGCGCCGACCTGAACCTGCACTGGGCGCTCGTCGCCGCGACGGGCAACCCGTGGCTCACCCGCTGGATGACCACGCTCATCGTCGAGGTGCGGATGGCCACGTTCTCCGTGAGCGACGAGTACGTGGTGCGCAAGGACACGGCCGACGCGCACGCGGTGATCGTCGAGCGCCTGGAGGCGCGGGACGAGGACGGCCTGGTCACGGTCATCACCGAGATGCTCGACGGCGCCGTCGCGCGGCTGCTGGGGCGCGAGGCCGAGCCCGTCGAGACGCTGGAGGAGCCCGCCGACGCACCGGCGATCACGCTCGGCCCGATCGACGCGCCCGACGAGATGTAGCCGGCGTCAGACCCAGGCCGCCGGGTCCGCGAGCACCGCGCGCAGCACCTCGCGCGCGCCGCCCGTGAGCGCGGCCTGCGGGCCGGCCTGGGCCGCCCGCACCTCCAGGTCCACGAACGGCGCCGCGAGCACGCGGTCGGCGAGCACGGCCTCGACGTCGGCCCGGAGCCACGGCAGCAGCTCGGTGTAGGCGCCGCCCAGCACGATGGTGGACACGTCGAGCAGGTTGACGAAGTCCGCGAGCGCCGAGCCGAGGGCCCGGCCGGCGGGCAGGGCTGCGCCGCCTGTTCCGGCGCCCACGGCGGCGTCCTGCCCGGTGAGCAGGGCGACGAGCGCGGCGAGGGGCGCGTCCGGCGGCAGGCCCGCCGCGCGCATCATCGCCTCCTTGCCGGCGTACTGCTCCAGGCAGCCGAACGCGCCGCAGGAGCAGCGCGGCCCGGCGGGGTCGACGACAACGTGCCCGATCTCGCCGTTCCAGCCCCGCTCCCCCAGGAAGAGCGCCCGGTCGACGACGATGGCGGCGCCGATGCCGACGTCGCCCGAGACGAAGATGAACGAGTCCGGCGCCGCGACGTCGGAGCCGCCGGCGAGCTCCGCGAGCGCCGCGAGCTTGGCCTCGTTGGCGATGCGGACGGGCAGCTCGCCGAGGCCGAGCAGCGGGACCGGGTCGAGCGAGGACCAACCCAGGTTGGGCGCGACCTCCAGGAGGCCGGTGCGCGGGTCGACCAGGCCGGGCAGGGCGAGCCGCGCGCCGGCGACCGTCATGCCGGCGGCGGTGACGCCGTCGGACACCTCACGGGCGAGCTCGCCGAGCTGCCGCAGCACCACGGCCGGGTCGCTGTCGTGGAGCGCGCCGGGGACCACGCGGTCGACCACGACGTCCCCGGTGAGATCGAGCACACGCACGCCGAGGTAGTCGACGTTCACCTCGAGCCCGAGGCCCACGACGGACCGCGGCGCCGGGACGAGCGGGACCGCGGGCCGTCCCGCACGCCCGCCGGTCACGGCGGGCAGCTCGCGCACCAGCCGGGCGGCGACGAGCTGGTCCACCAGCGTGGACACCGTGGCGCGGGCCAGACCGGTCGCGGCTGCCACTCCCGCGCGTGAGAGTGGTTCCGGCACCTCGAACACGGCGCGGGCGACGAGCTCCAGGTTGTGCTCGCGCAAGGAGTGCTGGCGGGCCGCGGCGGAGCCCGTCCGCGTCGTGGTCTCGTGTGCGGTCCCGGCGGTGGTCACGCCTTGACTGTAGCCGAGCCTCGCGTAATAGTTCATCCGTACAACAAATGCGGCGCCGCATGCCGGGGCCGCCCTCGATGAGGAGACCCCGTGAGCGACATCAAGTACTCGTTCGGCCTGTGGACCGTCGGCTGGCCTGCCGCCGACCCGTTCGGCACGGCGACCCGCCCCGAGCTGGACCCGGCCGAGTCGGTCCGCAAGCTCGCCGACCTCGGTGCCTGGGGCTTCACGTTCCACGACAACGACGTCTACCCCTTCGGCTCGGACGACGCCGAGCGCCAGAAGCACATCGACTCCGTCAAGAAGGCCTCCGCCGACACCGGCCTGGTCTGCGAGATGGTCACCACCAACACGTTCACGCACCCCGTCTTCAAGGACGGCGCGTTCACCTCCAACAACCGCGACGTGCGCCGCTTCGGCCTGCGCAAGGTGCTGCGCAACGTGGACCTGGCCGCCGACATGGGCGCGTCCACGTTCGTCATGTGGGGTGGCCGCGAGGGCACCGAGTACGACAACTCGAAGGACCTCAACGCCGCGCACGCGCGCTACGCCGAGGGCATCGACACCGTCGCCTCGTACATCAAGGAGAAGGGCTACGGGCTCAAGATCGCCCTGGAGCCCAAGCCCAACGAGCCGCGCGGCGACATCTTCCTGCCGACGATCGGCCACGCCATCGCGCTGATCGACTCGCTCGACAACGCCGACATCGTGGGCCTCAACCCCGAGGTGGGCCACGAGCAGATGGCCGGCCTGAACTACACGCACGGCATCGCCCTGGCGCTGCACGTCGGCAAGCTGTTCCACATCGACCTGAACGGTCAGCACGGGCCCAAGTACGACCAGGACCTCGTGTTCGGTCACGGCGACCTGCTCTCCGCGTTCTTCACGGTGGACCTGCTGGAGAACGGCTTCCCGAACGGCGGCCCCCGCTACGAGGGCCCGCGCCACTTCGACTACAAGCCCTCGCGCACCGAGTACCTCGACGGCGTGTGGGAGTCGGCCGCGGCCAACATGAAGACCTACGACCTGCTCGCCGCCAAGGCGAAGCAGTACCGCGAGGACCCCGAGGTCCAGGCCGCCTTCAAGCACGCCGGGATCTTCGAGCTGGGCGAGTCCACGCTGGCCGAGGGCGAGTCGTTCGACTCCTTCCTCGCCGAGGCCGACCCCGACGTCGACGCCCTGGCCGAGCGCGACTACGGCCTGGTCCGCCTCCACCAGCTCGCGCTGAACCACCTGATCGGCTGATCAACCCCTCGTTGAGTGCTGGCTATTTGTTGCCCTGACCCGGGAAAACCAACAGATAGCCAGCACTCAACGTGTGCTGTGCGGCGCGCGGTAGCGTGTCTGTCGCCTCTTCCCACGAACCACCCCCTGGAGCACCGATGCCCCTCGTCGCCGGTGTGGACACGTCCACGCAGTCCTGCAAGATCGTCGTGCGCGACGCCGAGACCGGCGCGCTGGTCCGGACCGGTTCCGCCAAGCACCCCGACGGCACGGAGGTGGACCCGCGGCACTGGTGGGACGCCTTCCAGGAGGCAGCCGCCGCCGCGGGCGGTTTGGCCGACGTCGCCGCGATCTCCGTGGGCGGCCAGCAGCACGGCATGGTCACGCTCGACGCCGACGGCAACGTCGTCCGCCCGGCGCTGCTCTGGAACGACACCCGTTCCGCGCCGTCGGCCGAGGCCCTGATCACCGAGCTGGGCGACGGCGACCGCGCGACGGGCGCCCAGGCCTGGGCCGACGCCGTCGGCTCCGTGCTCGTCGCCTCCCTCACCGTCACCAAGCTGCGCTGGCTGCACGACAACGAGCCGGACAACGCGGCGCGCGTCGCCGCCGTCGCGCTCCCCCACGACTGGCTGTCCTGGCGCATCGCGGGCTACGGCCCCGCAGGCGACCCGACGGCGCCCCTGGGGCCGCAGCTCGACAAGCTGTTCACGGACCGCTCGGACGCCTCGGGCACCGGGTACTACGACGCCGCCGTCGGCGAGTACCGCCCCGACCTGCTGGAACGCGCCCTGGGCCGCACCGACGTGGTGCTGCCGCGCGTCGTGGGCGCGGCCGAGGCCGGCGCCGTCGCACACCCGGACGTCGCGGGTTCCGCGGTCGACGGCGGGGCCCTGATCGGGCCCGGCGCGGGCGACAACGCGGGCGCGTCCATCGGGCTCGGCATGACGCCGGGCGACATCGCCATCTCGATCGGCACGTCGGGCGTCGTCTCGGCCGTCGCCCCGAAGCGCACCGCCGACGGTTCCGGCGCGATCAACGGCTTCGCCGACGCGACCGGCAACGCCCTCATGCTCGCCGTCACGCTCAACGCGGCGCGCGTGCTCGACGCCGCCCGCGAGGTGCTCGGCGTCGACTTCGACGAGCTGGCCGACCTCGCGCTGCAGGCCCCGCCCGGCTCGGACGGCCTCGTGCTCGTGCCGTACCTGGAGGGTGAGCGCACGCCCAACCGGCCCGACGCGACGGGCACGCTGCACGGCATCCGCCTGGCGACGTCGACCCGCCCCCACCTGGCCCGCGCCTACATCGAGGGCATGCTGTGCGGGCTCGCGGACGGCCTCGACGCGCTGCGGGCGCAGGGCGTCTCGGTGGAGCGCGTGATGCTGATCGGCGGGGCGGCCCAGTCCCCCGCCGTGCAGCAGATCGCCCCGCAGGTCTTCGGGCTCCCCATCGGCATCCCCGAGCCGGGCGAGTACGTGGCCGACGGCGCCGCCCGTCAGGCGGCGTGGACGCTGGCGGCCTCGGGCGGGTCGGACGACGTCGCGCCCCCCGCCTGGTCGACGACGATCGCGACCACGCTGGCGGCCGACCCGAAGCCGGTCGTGCGCGAGCAGTACGCGGCGGTGCGCGACCTGGTCTGACCTGCGGCGCGAACCTACCGCCGCGCGGCGCTACGCCGCGCGGCGGTAGGTCAGGTGCCGGAACCGCAGCCCGGAGGACGACGTCGTCCAGTCCGTCGCTGAGGCGACCGCCCACTCCGGGCCGATCTCCGGGGCGTAGACGTCGCCCTCGACCTCCGTGTTGATCTCGCTGACCTCCAGGACGTCGGCGACGGGCATCGCCTCGTGGTAGACCTGCGACCCGCCCATCACCCAGATCTCGTCCCCGCCCGGTGCGTCGGCGGCGACCGTGAGGGCCTCGCCGAGCGTCCCGGCCGCGACGACGCCGTCGGCGGCGTCCGGCACCCCGCGGGAGCCGCGCGACGAGACCACGATGTTGGTCCGGCCCGGCAGCGGGCGCTTGGGCAGCGACTCCCAGGTGAGCCGGCCCATCACCACGGGGTGCCCCGCCGTGGTCCGCTTGAAGTGCGCGAAGTCCTCCGGCACGTGCCACGGGATGTCGCCGCCCGCGCCGATGACGGGCCGGCCTGCGGCGTCGCGCGCCTGTCCCCAGATGAGCCCGATCATCAGACGGCGATCGGGGCCTTGATGGTGGGGTGCGACACGTAGTCGAGCACCTCGACGTCCTCGTACTCGTACTCGAAGATCGAGTCGCGCGGGGCCAGCCGCAGCGACGGGTACGGGTACGGGTCGCGCGCGAGCTGCGTCTCGACCTGCTCCACGTGGTTGTCGTAGATGTGCACGTCGCCGCCGGTCCACACGAACTCGCCGACCTCGAGCCCGGTCTGCGCCGCGACCATGTGCGTGAGCAGCGCGTACGAAGCGATGTTGAACGGGACGCCGAGGAAAAGGTCGGCCGAGCGCTGGTAGAGCTGGCAGCTCAGCTTGCCGTCGGCCACGTAGAACTGGAACAGGGCGTGGCACGGCGGCAGGGCCATGTCGTCCACCTCGGCCGGGTTCCACGCCGTGACGATGTGCCGCCGCGAGTCCGGATTGGTGCGGATCTGCTCGACGACCTTGGCGATCTGGTCCACATGCCCGCCGTCGGGCGTGGGCCAGGATCGCCACTGGACGCCGTACACAGGGCCGAGATCACCATATTCGTCGGCCCACTCATCCCAGATCTTGACGCCGTGCTTCTGAAGCCAGCGCACGTTGGAGTCGCCGCGCAGGAACCACAGCAGCTCGTACACGACCGACTTGAGGTGCACGCGCTTGGTGGTGATCAGCGGGAACCCCTGCGCCAGGTCGTACCGGATCTGCCGCCCGAACACGCTGCGGGTGCCCGTGCCGGTCCGGTCGCCCTTGCGGGTCCCGGTGGCGAGCACGTCGCGGAGCAGGCCCTCGTACGGGGTGTCGATCTCGGTCATGGGGGCAAGCCAAGCCTACGTCGGCGCCCCGGGCAAGCCGCGGCCTGCCGCCGTCAGCCCTGCTTGGCCCGGAGCTCCTTGAGGTGGGCCCCGCGCCGGCGGTACAGCACGGTCATCGTCACGATCACGAGCGCCACGACGCCGCCGGCCACCGCACCCCACGCCGACCCGCCGCGGAACGCTGGACCGTTCACGTCGAGGATCCGCTCGCCGGCGTGCGCCGCCGCCGACGTGCCCAGGACGATGCCGAGGGTCATCAGGTTCGGCACCGCGAACACCACCGCCAGCGCGAGCAGCCCGCTGCGCACCTGCCAGGACCGCCGGGTGAGCACCGCCTGCGCGAGGAACAGCACCGGGAGCAGCGTGAACACGGCGCCGACCAGCAGCCCCCACCACGCGCCCGCGGCGAACGACCCGTCCACGGCGTTGCCGATCACCTGCGCCCACCAGCGCGGCAGGAAGGCGTCGAGGAACAGGTAGATCAGCCACACGGCCAGGATCACGCCCGCCACGCCGAGCAGCCGCTTGCCGATGTCCCGCCAGTCCGGCGTCCACCGGCTCTTCCCGCCGTCCGGCGTCGTGCTCCCGCTGTCCGACGCCGGGCCGGGCGCCGCCGGCGTGCCGCTCACGTTCTCCCCCATCGCAGAATCGTCGCAGCGCAGGGGCCTGTCTGCGCGGCGAACGGGCCGGTCCGCGCGGCCGGCGGGCCGGGCCGCGCGCGCGAACGGGAACGTCGCGGGCGCCGTCCGCGTTGACCACGAGGCCGACCGACCGGGACCCGCAGCGCCCAGCTCCGTGACCGTGTCGGTGACCAGTGGAAGGATTACCCCCATGACGGAGCAGACCACGACCCCGGACGCCGCGCGCAGCGAGGACGCCGTGACCCCCTCGCCCACCGACCCGCTGTGGGTGGAGCGCAACGGCACGCGGACATACACGGGCTTCTCGGCCCGCGGTGCCCGCGTCGAGATCGGGCCGGCCAGCGCCGGCGCGGTGTTCACGCCGGGTGAGCTGCTGAAGATCGCGCTCGCGGCGTGCGCCGGGATGAGCAGCGACCGTGCGTTCTCGCGCCGTCTGGGTGACGACTACAAGACCACCATCCGGGTCGAGGACCCGAAGAACATGGCGGAGGACCGGTACCCGGTGCTCACCGAGAAGTTCGAGATCGACCTGTCCGCCCTCGACGACGAGGACCGGGCAAAGCTCCTGACGATCGCCCAGCGATCGATCGACAAGGCATGCACGGTGGGCCGCACGCTCAAGGCGGGCGCCCAGATCCCGGACGCGCAGTTCAACCAGCCGGAGGGCTGACATGACCGACGACAAGAAGCTGACCGCGGCCGAGTCCAACGGCCGGGCCACGCCGGGCGACGCCCTGGTCAAGCCGGACGACTCGCTGCAGGTCACCAAGGCGGACTGGCTCAACTACAAGCCGGACGGGCCGCTGGACCACCTGGTCGACCGGGCGGTGACCATTCCGTCGGCGACCATCCACAAGCATGTGGACAAGGTGCGCGCCAGGAACCCCGGCGCCTCGCCGGCGGAGATCATCCGGCTGCTGGAGAAGGAGTACCTGCGGGTCATCCAGACCACGGGCAGCGCGGTGGGCGCGGCAGCCGCCATCCCGGCGGTCGGCACGGCGGCGAGCGTCGCGCTGTCGACGAGCGACGTGGCGACGTTCTTCGCGTCGTCCGCGGCGTTCTCGCTCGCGGTGGCCGACGTGCACGGGATCGACGTGCAGGACGTCCCGCGCCGCCGGGCACTGCTGCTCGCCACGGTGCTCGGCGACAAGGGCGCCAAGGACGTCGAGGACGCCATCGGCGGGTCGGGCGTCGCCTGGGGCAAGGTGCTGCTCACGAGCATGCCGCGCGGCACGCTGCAGCGCGTGAACAAGGCGCTGACGCACCAGTTCATCAAGAAGCAGATCGCCAAGCAGGGCAGCCTGCTGCTCGGCCGCATCCTGCCGTTCGGCATCGGCGCCGTGGTCGGCCTGATCGGTGCCCGCGCGCTCGGCCACACCGTGATCGCGCAGTCGCGCGCCGCGTTCGGCCCCCCGCCGGAGCGGTTCCCCCGCGTCATCGAGCAGAAGTAGGCCGTCCCTGGACACTGGGCGGCCGGGTGTCAATATCCGCGACCGGACCGGCAGGATCAAGGGACCCGACCTAGGCTGCGGGTCATGGCGGACACGACGCACGGCGCACTCGCCCCGACGTACCACCCCCTGCCGGTCACGATCGCGCGGGCGCACGGTACACACGTATGGGACACCGACGGCAACGAGTTCCTCGACTTCCTGTCGGGGTACTCGGCCCTGAACTTCGGGCACCTGCACCAAGGACTGGTGGCAGCCGCGATGACGCAGCTGCGCCAGGTGACGCTCACGTCCCGTGCGTTCGACCACGACCGGCTCGAGGAGTTCGCCCAGCGGCTCGTCGAGGTCGTGGGGCCGCTGACGACCGGCGGCGAGGACAGCCTCGTGGTGCCGATGAACACCGGCGCCGAGGCCGTGGAGACCGCGATCAAGGCGGTCCGCAAGTGGGGCTACGACGTGCGCGGCGTGCCCGAGGACCAGGCGACGATCGTGGTCGCCGGCGGCAACTTCCACGGCCGCACCACCACGCTGGTCGGCCTGTCGGACGACCCGGCCGCCCGCGACGGGTTCGGCCCGTTCACCCCCGGTTTCGTGCGGGTGACCTTCGGCGACCTGGCCGCGGTGGCCGACGCCGTGGACGACACGACGGTGGCCGTGCTGATGGAGCCGGTGCAGGGCGAGGCCGGTGTCGTGGTGCCGCCGGACGACTTCTGGCCGGGCCTGCGCGCCCTCACCGCCGAGAAGAACATCGCGCTGGTCGCCGACGAGATCCAGTCCGGCCTCGGGCGCACCGGCACCACGCTGGCCTGCGAGCTCTGGGACGTGCGGCCGGACCTGGTCTGTCTGGGCAAGGCGCTGGGCGGCGGCATCGTCGCGGTCTCGGCCGTGGTCGGCAGGCCGGAGATCCTGGGCGTCCTGACGCCGGGTACCCACGGCTCGACGTTCGGCGGCAACCCGCTGGCCTGCGCGGTCGGCGTCGCGGCCCTCGACCTGCTCTCGACGGGGCAGTACCAGGCGCGCGCGGCGGCGTCGGGCAAGGTGCTCCAGGAGCGGCTCGACGCGCTCGTGGACCAGGGTCTGCTGACCGGGGCGCGCTGCGTGGGGCTCTGGGCGGGGATCGACGTCGACCCGTCGCTCGGCACGGGCCGCGAGCTGTGCGAGGCCCTGCTGGAGCGCGGCGTCCTCGCGAAGGACACGCACGACGCGACGATCCGCCTGTCGCCGCCGCTGTCGATCGTGCAGCCCGAGCTGGAGATGGCGCTGGACATCCTGGAGGAGTCGCTCGTGGCGCTGCGGGACGGCGGGCCCGGGGGCGGCCCGGGCGAGGGCTCCGACGACGGCGGCTCGGACGGCGAGGCCCAGGCGGAGGAGCCGGGCCAGGACACCGAGGAGCCGACGCCGGCCGAGGAGCCGGACACCGAGGCGCCGGCCACCGAACCGCCGGGAGCCGCCGAGAAGCCGGCCGCCGAACCGCCGTCCGACACCGACAAGGACGCGACCGAGACGGCCGAGGCCGTCGTCGAAACCACCCCGTCCACGGACACGGCAGACATCCCGGACGAGAAGCCGGAGGACAAGCCGGCCCCGCCGCGGAAGCGTCGCCGGTCCCGGCTGTCACCGGCCGCCGGCTGAGCGTAGGCTCCCGGGGGTGACCACTACGACGTCGTCCCACAACACCGCAACACTGCCCGCACTCGCGGAGCTCCAGCAGGCTTACGCCGAGCTTCAGGCCAAGGGCCTGAAGCTGGATCTCACGCGCGGCAAGCCGTCGGCGGAGCAGCTCGATCTCGCCGAGCCCATGCTGGCCCTGCCCGGCGTCGGCGTGCACGCCGACGAGTCCGGCACGGACACGCGCAACTACGGCGGGCTGGACGGCGGCATCACGATCCGCCGCATCTTCGCCGAGCTGCTCGACGTGCCCGTGGAGCAGCTCCTCGCGGGCGGGAACGCCTCGCTCACGTCCATGCACGACGTCGTCGCGTTCGCGGAGCTGTTCGGCTTCCCCGACTCGCCGAAGCCGTGGTCGCGCGAGGAGAAGGTGCGCTGGATCTGCCCGGTGCCGGGCTACGACCGGCACTTCACGATCTGCGAGGCCTTCGGCATCGAGATGATCCCCGTCCCGATGACGGCGGACGGCCCGGACGCCGAGGCCGTGGCCGCGCTCGTCGCCGCGGACCCCACCATCAAGGGCATGTGGGTGGTCCCCACCTACTCCAACCCGGACGGTGCGGTCATCAGCGCCGAGGTCGCCCGCGCACTGGTCTCGATGCCCGCGGCCGCGCCGGACTTCCGGATCCTGTGGGACAACGCCTACGCGGTGCACCACCTGACCGACGACGAGGTGACCAGCCCGAACGCCATCGCGCTGGCCGCCGAGGCCGGCCACCCCGACCGCGTGCTGCTGTTCGCCTCCACGTCCAAGATCACGTTCGCGGGCGCGGGCGTCGCGTTCCTGGGCAGCTCGCCGGCGAACATCGCCTGGTTCAAGAAGCACCTGTCGGTCGCCTCGATCGGCCCCGACAAGATCAACCACCTGCGGCACGGAATGTTCTTCGGCTCGGCCGACGGCGTGCGCGAGCACATGCGCAAGCACCGCGCGATCCTGGCGCCCAAGTTCGAGGCCGTGGTCGAGATCCTGACCGAGCGCCTGGGCGGCTACGGCATCGCGTCGTGGACCGAGCCCAAGGGCGGCTACTTCGTGTCGCTCGACGTCGCGCCGGGCACGGCGGCCCGCGTGGTCCAGCTCGCCAAGGAGGCCGGGATCGCCCTGACCCCCGCCGGCGCCACCCACCCGTACGGCAAGGACCCGCAGGACAAGAACGTGCGCCTCGCGCCGTCGATGCCGCCGCTGGACGAGGTCCGCACGGCGATGGACGGCGTCGCGACCTGCGTGCTCCTCGCGGCCGCCGAGGCCGCGCAGGCCTGACCGACACGCCGACGTGTCAGACCCTCAGGCCACCCGGGTGACCTGAGGGTCTGACTCGTTCCGGGACCGCGCGGTCAGTCCGGGCAGTGCTTGTTCACCACGAGCACCGGGCACGCCGCGTGGTGCAGCACAGCCTGGCTCGTCGAGCCCAGCAGCAGGCCGCGGAAGCCGCCGCGACCGCGTGAGCCCACGACCACGAGGTCCGACGCCGTCGAGAACTCCGTCAGCAGCTCGGCGCCCGTGCCGTCGAGCACGATCCGCCGGATCCGCAGGCCCGGGTTCAGGGCCTCGTACCGGTCGATCAGCACGTCCATGCCCGCCCCGATATCGGCCAGCACCTGCTCCCGGTCGATCGAGGACGGCAGCCACGCCAGCATCCCGGCGTTCCCCACAGGCACGCCCGTGACCGCTGTCAGCTCCGCACCCCACGCGTTGGCCTGCACGATCGCGTGCTGCAGCGCCCGCTCGGCCTGCGGCGACCCGTCCACGCCGACGACGATCCGGCGCACCTCCCGGATCTCGGCGACCCCGCCCGCCTCGACGTCCGACGCGGCCGGCGCAGCGGCCGGCTCGTCCGACTCGAGGTCCGGCGGCGTCCAGGAGACGCCGCGGTTGGTCTCGGCGCGCAGCGGCACCACCACCACCGGGCACTTCGCGTGCGCGGGGAGCGCGGACGACACCGTGCCCAGCAGCCGCTCCGTGAACCCGCCCCGGCCCCGCGTCCCGACCACGGCGAGCCCGTAGTCGGTGGACAGCTCCACGAGCACGCCCGCGGCGTCACCGGTCGCGACCTCCGTCGTGGCGCGGACCCCGGCGTCGGCCACGCGGTTCTCCGCCTCGACCAGGACCGCCTTGGCGCCCTCCTGGATCGTCGTGTCGTCCAGCGCGGCGTACCCGCCGTCGAGCGACGCGGCGGTGAACGACGGCAGGGAGTAGCTGCACACGATGTGCAGCGCCCAGCCCACGCGGTGCGCGTAGGCGGTAGCCCAGTCCAGCGCGTGCAGACTCGCGGCCGATCCGTCCACCCCGACCAGTACGACCTCGGATCGTGTCATCGCCAGTCCTTTCCTCAGCAGTGCATCTTTGCCCTCCAACGCTACCGGCGGGGCGCCGGTCGTGGGTATCCGGAGGCAAAAAGACGGCAGAAAGATGGCAAAGCAGAGCGCCCGCCCGAATCTCCCCGGACAGGCGCTCTGCTGCGGTACTGCGTGGCTGCGGTCAGCCCAGGCGGATGAACGTGGGGTTCGACTGCCAGATGGTGCGGAAGTCGACCACGGTGCCCGGCTTGGACGCGTCGATCATGGTGTTGCCACCGGCGTAGATCGAGACGTGACCGGGGGTCCACATCAGGTCGCCCGGCTGGGCCTGCGACGCCGGCACCTGGGTGCCGTAGCCGGCCTGCGCCGACGAGGAGTGCGGCAGCGAGATGCCGAGCTGCGCGAAGACGTACGAAGTAAAGCCCGAGCAGTCGAAACCACTCGGGCTGGAGCCGCCGGAGACGTACGGGACGCCGATGTAGCGGCTGGCGATGGAGATCACGGAGTTGCCGATCGCCGACGCCGGGATGTCGACGGACGAGGAGGCGGTCGACACGGCGCTGGCCGCGGCCTCTGCTGCCTCGGCGGCGGCCGCCTCAGCGGCCTCCTCGGCTTCCTGGGCGGCCAGCTCGGCCTGGTAGTCCTCGTTGTCGGCGGCCGAGACCACCGAGACGGCGGACTTCTCGACGCTCAGCTCGGCGTCGGGCGCGACGGTCACGACAGGTGCGTTCGACAGGGACTCGCGAGCCTGGGACGTCAGCGCGTTGAGGTCCACCGAGTTCATCTTGGCGTGGCCGGTCTCCATCGGAGCGGCCTGCGCTGCCATCGCGCCACCGAACGTGGAGACCAGGAGCGCGCCACCTGCGGCGGCAACCGCGGTACGACGACCAACGGCGGCGTTCTGAGCAAGCTCGGTGAGCGGAGTCACGGGGCGTCGCGCAGCACGATGGCGTGCGCGGGTGGTACGTGCGGTCACGTAGTACCTCTCCTTGTACGCCTTCGAGGTCAGCTGTCGGGTTCGGGTGGGAGAAATCACCCGGCCGTGCATTCCCGAAGGATTACCCGGCTTCACCCCTAGGACGCACCCTGGCGCCCAACGGTGGGTCCCCCGCCTCTGTCATGCGGTCGTCTTGGGGCCCCGGCCGGTGACAGAGTTCGGCGTCCGTCCGAGGACTCTCACGAAAAAGACTCCGTGAGAGCGATCTGAACGTACCCGACCTCACCCCCGATGTCACGTTCCGGCAACGAATGTCATGGCGTGTCGGGAACGTGGCCTCACCTTTCCGACAAAGCGGAAGGTTTGGGACACCCTCGGGTGCGGTTCAGGCGGTCGCGACGAAGAGGTGGCGCGCCAGGTCCTCACCGAGCTCCAGCGCCGTCCCGGCGCCGTCGACGGTCACCGTGTAAGTCCCGTCGCTGAGCTCGGCCGTGATCCGCGAGCCGGGCACGAGGCCGGCGTCGGACAGGCGGGCCAGCAGCTCGACGTCCGTCTGCAGCGGCTCCGCGATCCGGGTGAGGGACGCCGCGAGCGGCTCGCCCTTCACGCCCTTCTTGGCCGCCGCCTCGAACGCGGAGGGCAGCGAGATGACCCCGGCCAGGAACGGCACGTCCGTGTAGGCCTCGCCGAGCTCCGACAGGCCGGGGATCGGGTTGCCGTACGGGTCGTGGTGGGGGTGGTCGAGCAGGCCGACGAGGCGCTTCTCCACGAGGTCGCTCATCACGTGCTCCCAGCGGCAGGCCTCGACGTGCACGTGCTCCCAGTCGAGCTTGATCACGTCGGTCAGCAGGCGCTCCGCGAGGCGGTGCTTGCGCATCACGCGCATCGCCTTGTCGTGCCCGAGCTCGGTGAGCTCCAGGTGGCGGTCCCCGGTCACGATCACGAGTCCGTCGCGCTCCATGCGCGCGACCGTCTGCGACACCGTCGGTCCGGAATGCCCCAGGCGCTCCGCGATGCGCGCGCGCAGAGGGGTGATGCCCTCCTCGTCGAGCTCGTAGATCGTCTTGAGGTACATCTCGGTGGTGTCGATCAGATCCGTCACGTCAGCTCCCGTCATGCGCGCAGCCGTCCAGTCGCCCTGGGCTCGGCGCCCCGGGCGTCGGCCCAGGTTCTAGTCTAGTTCTGTGCCACTGACAATCCCGACACACCTGCTGCCCACCGACGGCCGTTTCGGCTCAGGCCCCTCCAAGGTGCGCCCGGGACAGGTAGATCATCTCGTGGCGAACGCCCACGTGCTCGGTACCTCGCACCGCCAGGCGCCCGTCAAGGACGTGGTCCGCCGCATTCGCGAGGGTGTCACGGAGCTGCTCGGCGCGCCCGACGGGTACGAGGTCGCCCTCGGCAACGGCGGCTCCACCGCCTTCTGGGACGTCGCCACGCTGTGCCTCGTGGAGCGCAAGGCGCAGCACGCGTCGTTCGGCGAGTTCGGCGCCAAGTTCGCCACCGCCACGTCGCGGGCGCCCTTCCTCGAGCCGTCCCAGGTGATCGAGGCGGAGCCGGGCACGGTCGCCTACCTGCAGGCCGCCGACGACGTCGACACCTACGCCACCCCGCACAACGAGACCTCCACCGGGGCCATGGCCCCGGTGCTGCGCCCGTCCGGGCCGGACGGCGCCGTCGTGCTCACCGACGGGACGTCCGGGGCCGGCGCGCTGCCGGTCGACCTGCGCCAGACCGACGCCTACTACTTCGCCCCGCAGAAGGTGTTCGCGGCCGACGGCGGCCTGTGGCTGGCGGTCCTCTCCCCCGCGGCCGTCGAGCGCGCGGCGCGGATCGAGGCGTCGGGCCGCTGGGTGCCGGAGTTCCTGTCCCTCACCACCGCGATCCAGAACTCGCGCCTGGACCAGACCCTGAACACGCCGGCCATCGCGACGCTGCTGCTCCTGGCCGACCAGGTGGAGTGGCTCCTGGAGCAGGGCGGCCTGAAGTGGTCGGCGGAGCGGTGCGCGACGTCGGCCGAGACCCTCTACTCCTGGGCCGACGCCCGCCCCTGGGCGACGCCGTTCGTGCGGCGCCCGGAGGAGCGGTCCACGGTGGTCGGCACCATCGACCTGACCGACGAGATCGACGCCGGACGGGTACTCTCCGAGCTACGCGCCAACGGCGTCCAGGACGTGTTCGCCTACCGGAAGCTCGGGCGCAACCAGCTCCGCGTCGGCATGTACCCCGCCGTCGAGCCCGACGACGTCGCCGCGCTCACCGCGTGCATCGACTATCTCGTCGAACGCTTCTGACCAGCCTGATCACGTCCGCAATACCCCTTCGACGGGGAGTTCTGCCTATTGTCCGGTACACAGGGACTCTGTAACGTTTCCGCAACAGAGGGAACCATTCTGAGGGGCTGTTCAACAAGATGCCAGTGATCGACCACTTCACCTTCGGGATCGTGACGCCCATCCTGGCGTACGCGATCTCGTGCACCGGCGCAGCGACGGGCCTTGCGTGCACGTCCAGAGCCCGAGCGGCTTCGGGCGGCGCACGTGCGGCGTGGCTCGTCTTCGGCGCCATCGCCCTCGGCGGTACCGGGATCTGGGTGATGCACTTCGTCGCCATGCTCGGTTTCTCCGCCTCGGGCGTGACCATCCGGTACAACATCCCCGAGACCCTCCTCAGCGCGGCGATCGCGATCGTCGTGGTCGGCGCCGGCCTGTTCATCACCGAGCTGGGCAAGCGCAAGCTGCCGGCGATGCTCGTCGGCGGCGCGCTCGCCGGCTCGGGCGTCGCGGCCATGCACTACATGGGCATGGAAGCGATGGAGATGTCCGCGCAGGTCGTCTACAACCCGGTCTACGTCATCACGTCGGTCGCCATCGCGATCGTCGCGGCGACCGCGGCGCTGTGGTGCACCGTCCACATCCGCGGCATGCTCGCGACCATCGTGGCCACCCTGGTGATGGGGATCGCGGTGACCGGCATGCACTACACGGGCATGGCCGGCGTCTCCGTCGTCAACCCCGTCGACACCGTCCCCGCCGGCGCGTCGACGATGCAGCTGCTCGTGCCGCTCGTGATGGCGGTCAGCGTGGTCACGTTCCTCCTCATCCTCGGGATCGGCCTGTGGCCCACCGAGGACGAGCTGCGCACGCAGGCCGAGTTCGAGAACCGGCTCAAGGCGCACAGCGAGCAGGGGCAGCGGTTCGAGAGCGTGCAGCAGGAGCTCCAGCCGAGCGTCGCACAGTTCGCGCAGTCGAACCGCGCGCGCTGACCCTCGGCCGTTCCGGCCTCGGAGCGCCCGCCCCCGTCCGGGGTCGGGCGCTTCGTCGTTCTCCGGGCCGTGTGCTTTCCGCCGCCAGGCGGCGCCGTCGGACGCCGGTGGTGTGACCGCACCCACGTACCGTTAGCAAGGCTAATGATCTAGAATGTCGTGGGTGCCGTCGAGCTCCCGCAGGTCCAGCCGAAGCCCGGCGACCGTCGGGGGCGACCTCCGTGTCGCCCTCACCCGAGTGTCCCGTCGCCTGCGCGCCGAGCGCGGCGAGGCCGACCTTCCTGAGGGGCAGTTCGGGATCCTGACGGTGCTGCACAAGCACGGCGAGATGTCCCCCGGCTCCCTTGCCGAGCACGAGCGCGTCCGGCCGCCGTCGATGACCCGAGCAGTGAACACCCTGGCTGAGCTCGGCCTCGTCGAGAAGGTCGAGCACGCGACCGACAGGCGACAGGTTGTCGTCCGCCTCACCGCGGCGGGCGAGCGCGAGGTCGCCGAGACCCGGCGTCGTCGCGACGCCTGGCTCACCAAACAGCTGTCCACACTGACCGTAGAGGAGAGAGAGATCCTTGCAGGAGCCAGCGAGCTCCTGATCCGGATCGCCGCTCGATGAGCGCAACCTTCGCCAGCCTTAAATATCGTAACTATCGTCTCTGGTTCGCCAGCGCTCTCGTCGCCAACATCGGCACCTGGATGCAGCGCGTGGCGCAGGACTGGGTCGTACTGACCCTCCTGACCAACAACTCCGGCGTCGCCGTGGGCATCGTCACCGCGCTGCAGTTCATCCCGCACATCTTCCTGTCCGCGTGGGCCGGCCTGCTGGCCGACCGCGTCGACCGCCGCAAGCTCCTGATGCTCACGCAGGGCGGCATGGGCGTACTGGGCCTCGGGCTCGGTGCGCTGGTGCTGTCCGGCGCGGCAGAGCTGTGGCACGTGTACGTGTTCGCCACCCTGCTGGGTGTGGTGAGCGCCATCGACGGACCCGTGCGGCAGACCTTCGTCGCCGAACTCGTGCCGACCAAGCGGCTCGCGAACGCCGTCGGGCTCAACTCGACGAACTTCAACGCCGCACGCCTCATCGGTCCCGGTGTGGCGGGCCTGCTCATCGCCGCCGTCGGCACCGGCTGGGTGTTCATCATCAACGGCATCGCGTTCGGCGCCGTCATCCTGGCCCTGACCCGGATGCGCGACCTGCGGGTGCAGCCCACCGCCTCGCGCGCCAAAGGTCAGATCCGCGAGGGGCTCGCCTACATCCGCGGGCGCAGCGACATCGTGGTGATCATGGTCGTGATGGGCGTGGTCTCCACGTTCGGCCTGAACTTCCAGCTCACGTCGGCCATGATGGCGCGCGTCGAGTTCGGGCGGGGCGCGGGCGAGTACGGGATCCTCGGATCCGTGCTGGCCATCGGCTCGCTGGCGGGCGCGCTCCTGGCGGCCCGGCGGGAGCGGCCGCGCGTGCGGCTCGTGCTGGGCGCGGCGTTCGCCTTCGCGATCTCCATGGGCATCCAGGCCGTCATGCCGACCTACCTGGGCTACCTGCTCATGTGCATCCCCGTCGGCTTCGCGTCGCTCACCATGCTGACGTCGGCCAACGCGGCGATCCAGCTCTCGGTGGCGCCCGAGATGCGTGGTCGGGTCATGTCGATCTACATGATGGTGCTGCTCGGCACCACGCCGCTGGGCTCGCCCGTGGTCGGCTGGATCGGCGAGACGTTCGGCCCGCGGTACGCGGTGCTCATCGGGGCCGTGGCGACGCTGCTGGTCGCGGCGGTCGCGACCGTCTGGGCGTACCGGACGTGGCACGTGCGGGTCCGCGCGCGGCTCTCCCGCGAGCACCGCATCCCGCGCCCGTACCTCCAGGTCGACTACCCGCCCCTGGCGGACCCGACCCCGGAACGGCAGGCCCTGGCGGCGTAGCCGACGCCGCGGATGCGGTGGCCGGTGCCGACACCGGCCGCGACACCGGCACCACCCCAAGGTGCGCTTCTACCCCGCCATTGGGCCCGAAATCAGCGTGATTCCGGGCCCAATGACTGGGTAGAGGCGCACTTTTCGTCTCCCTACCGAGCAAGCGTCGCGGGGGTCAGATTGATCAGGGCGCCCGACGCCGCGTACCTGGCCGGCTGCCATCCGTGACCGGCGAGCACCTTCGCGATCTTCGCGCCGACGCCGCCCGGCAGGTCGTTGTCCGCCGGCTTGAACCGGAGCATGATCACCTGACCCGAGGCCAGCAGCTGGTTCTGCCGCTGAGCGTCCCGGACCAGCGCCTGCGTGGTGCTGTGCGGCCCGACGCCGTCGATCTCGACGACGAGCCAGCGCCCGTCGGGCAGTCGCCAGACGAGGTCGACGCGCGCGACGACGGCGCCGTCGACCACGATCCGCGCCTGGAGATCGTCCGGCGGCACCTCGTTGTCGTGGCACGACAGCCGGGCGGCCGACTCAGCCGGTGACTCCGAGCGTGCGTCGACCAGCCCGAACAGCTCGTGGAGCGGGGCAGCGCCGTGCCGCCGTCGGACCAGGTCGTGCAGCTCGGCGAGACGGGTCGGCGTGAAGCCGTGCCGCCGCGCGAGGTCGTCGAGCACGGCGAGGGCGCTCGGTCGCGACAGCCTGGGGAGTGCCTGCGCGGCGGCATGGTCGAGCCGCGCGACCGCCCGGTCGCCGACCGGCTCCGTGGGAAAGGCCGGGTAGTCCACGACCACGACGTCGTGCCGGGTCCGTCGCGGCGACCGGTCCTCCCGCACGACCTCCAGCGGAAAGTCGCGCGGCAGCCCCGAGACCCCGTGGAGCACGAGCGCGCAGCAGCCGGTGGCGACGGCGTCCGGGCCGTGCACGAGAAGAGCGAACCAGGTACGCCAGCGCGCGGCGTGCTCGAACCAGTCGTCCCTGATCCTGCTGTTCAGCGGCACAGGTTCGGTGTCGTACACACCGCGTGCGGGGCTGGTCCAGCGACGCTGCCCGACCATGCGCCGTCGAACCTCTCGGCCGATGCCGAGCTCCTCGCACTGGACGGTCGACAGGAGGCCGGCCTGCCGCCGCAGCAGCGGCCCGGCGTCCGGCGGGATCACGTAGGTCTTGGGCATGGACCCACCTCAGCAGCCGGGGGCCGTGCGGTCGTCGTCGCCTGGCCTGCCTGTGCACAACCGCCGAAAGCTGCCCCCTGTGGTCGCACTCGCCTGCAGTGATCTCCGTGCCCGCGGTCTCCGCCGACCTTGCACTGATCGCCATCTCCGCCGACCTGACGTATCCGCCGATCCGACCGACCCTGTAGTGATCGCTGACTGCACGGTGGCCGCCGTCGTCGACCCCGCCCCAACGAAAAGTGCGCTTCTCCCCAGTCATTGGGCCCGGAATCAGCGTGATTCCGGGCGCAATGACTGGGTAGAAGCGCACCACCGGGCGACGACAGAGCCGCGCGCCCCGCAACCGCAGTGTCAGATGCCTACCGCAGTGCGGATCGGGCCCATCAGGAAGTAGACGAGGAACAGCGCCGCCGCGACCCACAGCAGCGGGTGGATCTGGCGCACCTTGCCGACGGCCAGCTTCAGCAGCACGAACGAGATCACGCCCGCCCCGATGCCCACCGTGATCGAGTAGGCGAACGGCATGAGCACCATGGTGAGGAACGCGGGGATGGCGACCTCGAGGTTCTTCCAGTCGATGCCGGTCACCTGGACCACCATGAGGAAGCCGACGATCACGAGCGCGGGCGTGGCCGCCTCGTGCGGCACCACCTCGACGAGCGGCGACAGGAACGTGGTCAGCAGGAACGCCACGCCGGTCGTGATGGCGGCGAGGCCGGTCCGGGCGCCGTCGCCGACGCCGGACGCCGACTCGACGTACGCCGTGTTGGACGACACCGAGCCCATGCCGCCCGCGGAGGCGGCGATCGAGTCGACGATCAGGATCTGCTTGGTTCGGGGCGGGTTGCCCTTCTCGTCGAGCAGCCCCGCCTCGCCGCCGATGGCGACCATCGTGCCCATGGTGTCGAAGAAGTCGGCGATGAGGAGCGTGAACACCAGCAGGACCACGGCGAGCAGGCCGATCTTCTCGATCGACCCGAAGAGCGAGAACTGGCCGATCAGCGAGAAGTCCGGCAGCGCGACCACCGAGTCGGGGAGCGCGGGCACGTTGAGCGACCAGCCACTCGGGTTGTCGTCGGTGCGCTTGCCGATCTGCCCGACGGCCTCGATGACGACGGCGAGCACCGTGGAGGCGACGATCGCGATGAGGATGCCACCGCGTACCTTGCGCACCATCAGCACGGCGGCCAGGAGCACACCGAACGCGAAGACGAACAGCGGCCAGGCGCCGAGCGAGCCACCCATGCCCAGCTCCGTGGGCGTCGACAGGGAGGCGGGGATGCGCACGAAGCCGGCGTCGTACACGCCGATGAAGGTGATGAACAGACCGATGCCCACGCTGATCGCGATCTTGAGCTCGCGGGGCACGGCCTTGAACACGGCCTCGCGGAACCCGGTGACCACCAGGATCAGGATGACGATGCCTTCCAGCACGACGATGCCCATGGCGTCGGCCCAGGTCATGCCCGGCAGGGCCGCGACGGAGAACGCGACGACGGCGTTCAGCCCGAGCCCCGCCGCGAGCGCCAGCGGGAAGTTGGCGACCACGCCCATGAGGATCGACATGACGCCGGCGACGAGGGCGGTCGCGGCGGCGATCGCCGCCTGGTCGCCGCCCGTGGTGCCGCCGCCGAGGAACTGCCCGGTGCCGTCGGGCACGCTCCCGAGGATGAGGGGGTTGAGCACCACGATGTAGCTCATCGTGAAGAAGGTGACGAGACCGCCGCGGACCTCCGTCCACACCGTCGACCCGCGTTCGCTGATCTTGAAGAACCGGTCGACGGCGCTCCGCGCCTGGGCCTGGTCGTGAGCCATGGGTTCGATGTCCCCTTCGTTACCTGGTGTTGGCCGGCTAGCTGCCGCGCACCGCAGTCTGGAGCATCTCTTCCACGGAGCGCACCTTGGTCAGCACGTATTCGGCACTGAGGTGGTGGAAGTCACGGTAGACGGGGTGACTGACATCACCCACACGGCAGGTCTGCGTGTCGCACGTCTCCGACCAGACGCCGTCCCACACCTGGACGTCGTACCTGTCCCAGACCTCGGCGCTGATGCCGGGCAGGTCGCCGTTGGAGCGTTCGGCGTCCGCGCGCGGCATACCGCAGTCGCCCAGCGCGGACCAGGGCCGGGTGAGGCACTCGAGCGGGTCGACGTCGAGCTGCGGGTTGTCCTTGACCGCCACCACGGACGGGGACACCTCGGTGAGGTGCGCGAACAGCTCGTCGTTCGCCCGTTCCCAGGTGCTGCGCACCTCGTCCTCGGTCATCAGGGTGCCGTCCTCGTGCTGCATGCGGTCGCCGTAGATCTGCGCCTGGCTGACGACGACGACGTCGGGCCGCAGGTCGTCGACGACGCGCAGGGACTCGGCCTGGAAGCCGGCGCACGGGCCACGATCGGTGGGCTGCTCGACCTTGACCTCGGCGGCGGGGCAGCCGTGCCGCCAGCGGACGGCGAGCCGCAGGCCGGCGTCCGCCGCGGCGGCGTCGAAGGCGGGGATCCAGTGCATGGTGTGGGAGTCGCCGAGCAGCAGCACGGTGGTGGTGGCGTCGACGTCACCGAGCAGGCAGACCTCGGTGCCCGACGTCGTCTCGGTGGTGTCGGTGCACCCGTACGACGCCGGTTCGGCACGGGTGGCGACGGCGGTGGCGTACGGCTCGCGCTCCAGCACGGCGCTGGTCGCGACCCTTGTGCCGACCGTGAGGCCGCCCACCGCGAGCCCGATCACCAGCGTGACCGCGGCGGTGCGGCGCCAGGACCGCATCGCGCTGCTGAACCGGATCGGGTTCTCGACCCAGCGGTAGGTCGCGAACGCGGCGCCGAGGGCCGCGACCGAGGCGAGCACCTTGATCCAGATCGCGTCGTCCTGCACGGCCGCCGTGGTGAGCACCACGAACGGCCAGTGCCAGAGGTACCAGGAGTAGGAGACGTCGCCGAGCCGCTGGAGCACCGGCAGGTCGAGCACGCGGTCCACCCACGTGCCGGGCGCGGAGACGCTGCCCGCCGCGAGCACGAGCAGCGCGCCGCCGACCGGCAGCAGGGCGACCGTGCCGGGGAACGGGTCGGTCTCGCGCACGACCGCGAACGAGAGCGCGAGCAGCGCGAACCCGGCGGTGCCGAGCAGCGCCCGCAGCAGGGCCGGGCGCAGGCGGGAGAGCTCGGCGAGCCGGCCCCACGGCAGGGTCGCGACGAGGGCGGCGCCCGCGAACTCCCAGGCACGCGTCGGCAGCACGTAGAAGGCCCACTCGGGGACGGCCGCCGTGAGCCACACCGACGTGGCCAGCGAGACCACGAACGTCCCCGCGAACAGGAGCTGCAGCATGCGGCGGGCCGGGATCCGGGTACGCCGGGCCACGGCGACGGCCAGCAGGATCAGCAGCGGCCAGAAGATGTAGAACTGCTCCTCGATGCCGAGCGACCAGGTGTGCAGGTACGGGCTCGGCGTGACGGAGTCGGAGAAGTAGTCCTGCCCCTGGTACGGGAAGAGCAGGTTGGAGACGAACAGCATGGCCGACGCGCCGTGCCACGCGAGGCGCCCCCAGACCAGGGGCGACAGGATCAGGAGGCACGCGGCGAGCGTGACCGTGACGACCAGCGCGAGGGCAGGGACGAGCCGGCGCATGCGGCGGGTCCAGAACTCGACGAGGTCGACGGACCCGCTGCGGTCCACCTCGCGCAGCAGCAGCGAGCTGATGAGGTAGCCGGAGATCACGTAGAAGACGTCGACGCCGGTGAACCCGCCGGGGATCGCGATCCCCGCGTGGTAGACGACGACGGCGAGCACCGCGACCGCGCGCAGCCCGTTGATGTCGGTGCGGAACGCGTGCCCCGTGCCCGGTGCCGCCGGGGCCCGGCCGGCCCCGCCGCGGGGCTCGGAGGGTGGTCCGGAAGGTCGGTCGACGGCGGTCGTCGCCTGGGCCATTTTTCTCCTGCGGTCGTTCCGGGCGGGTGCTCTGCTCCGTCACGTGTCAGACGTACAGGTCACCCGGGGGACCTGTACGTCTGACACGCGCACTCATGCGCGCGTCACACCATAACGGGCGCATCTGGCCAGGTTGCCCCGGTATCGGGGAGGGTCTGGGGAGAGTGTTCGGCGCTCCGTCAGTCGAGGAACAGGTGCGAGCAGACCAGCACCGGTGCCGTGGCCGTGCCGCCGTCGACCACGCACCCGATCGCGCCGCGCCGCAGCTCCTCGTTGACGAGGTTCTCCTGGTGCGACGGCGAGTCCAGCCACGCCTGCACCACGGTCTGCGGCGGGTTGGCGGTCCGGCTGAGGTTCTCGGCCACGAGCCCGCCAGGGCAGCTCTGCCGCACGGGCGGCAGCGGGGCGTGGGTGAGCTCCGGTGCGCCGATCAGCGCCGCGGCCCGCTCCACCGCCACCGGCTGGAGGCAGTCGTCGTGGTCCAGCTCGGCCACGCCCACCTGCGCACGGGCCGCGTTCACGCCGTCCTCCAGGGCGGCGGCGTACTGCCCCGGGTCGGTGAGGTCCACGTCGCCGGGCGCGGTCCAGGTCGCCTGCGGCGTCGCCGTCAGCTCCGGGCCGGCGTCCCGCCCGGTGAGGTCCGAGCAGGCCGTGAGCAGCGCCCCGGCGGTCACGAGCGTGACGGCGAGGCGGATCGGGTTGCGGGGCACGACGACGATTCGACACGACGCGCGGGCCGGCCACAACCGCGGCGCTCCCGGGGGACCCGGAGGTTCCGCGGCGTCAGGCCAGGAACACGTGCGCGCAGATCATGACGGGTGCCGCGGGGTCGCCGCCGTCGGGCACGCAGGCGACGGCGCCGCGGGTCAGGTCGCCGTTCAGGATGTTGGCGCGGTGGCCCTCCGAGTCCATCCAGCCCTGCGCCGCCTCCGCAGGCGTCCAACCGCCCTTGGCGAGGTTCTCCGCGACGGCCGTGGTCGGGCAGACGTCGAAGATCGGGCCGAGCGGCGCGTGCGCCAGCTCCTGGCCGACCAGCGCCTGGGCCCGCTCCAGCGCGACGTCGTACGCGCAGTCGTCGTGGGCCAGGGCAGCCAGCCCGTTCGCCGTCCGGTGGCCGTTGACCGCGTCCTCCAGCGCCTGGGCGTACTGCACCGAGTCGGTCAGGTCGGGCGCCGCGCCGCCCGTTCCACCCGCACCCTCGCCGGAGCCCGTGCCGCCGGAGCCGGCGCCACCCCCGGATCCGGCACCGGTCCCGTCGCCCGCTCCCGGGAGCGGCTCACGGTCCTCACCGCGCGACGCCGAGTCGCTGGGCGCCGGCTGCACGTCCACGGCCGCGGACTCCTGGGCGTGCTCGCCGTAGATGGCCCCCACCGAGGTCGGGTGCGGGGACTGCGCCCGCTCGACCGGCACCGCCACGCCGACCACGCCGGGCGCGATCCCCGGCGCGGGCATCGGCTCGGCGCCGGGAGCGAGCAGGCCGGCGCACGCCGTCAGGCAGACGCCGACCGCGACGGCCAGCGCGCCGCGCGCCAGAGACCGGGGCCCGGGGAACCGGGGCGCCAGGACCCCACGCGGAGCGCGCCCGGGCTGAGCCACGGACGACGTCGGACGGGGTGCTGGGGACACAAGCCGGGACAATACCGGCAATCACGATGGTATGGAATGCCTGAAAAGTCTTATCAGTGCGAACAAAGGCCGGGCACCGGCCATCACCGCTCACACAATGCGCCAAACCCGCCCGGATGAATTCTCCGGCGCATATCCTGGCGATCGGTCGATTCGGGTCGCACGCGGTACATTCATCGCATATTTTTGCGGGGCACAGCGACCACTTGTCAGTCGAGCAGCCGAGGTTTCCCCACATGTCCGGAACGAGTACGACTGGCGCGCCCTGGAACGACCATCGCCTCGCCTTCGTGGGCGGGCTACATCGCAGCGGTACCGCCCTTGTGGCCCGCATCATCGGTTCCAGCCACGACGCCTCCGGACTCACCGGAACGGGCGCCCCCATGGACGAGGGACAACACATTCAGGACGCCTATGTCGGCGGTCTGGGTAATACATCCCAATGGTCGTTTCATCCGCAGGCGCACCTGACCGAAGAAGACGCGCAACGGACCCCGGACGCGGCGGCGCGCCTCTGGCAGAGCTGGTCGCCCTACTGGGCCCTGGACCGCACGGTGCTCGTCGAGCGGTCCACGCCCAACCTGACGAAGATGCGCTACCTGCAGGAGGTCTTCCCGCGGGCGCGGTTCGTCGTCGTCACCCGGCACCCCGTGGTGCAGGCGCTGGCGGTGCGCAAGTGGGCCACCCGGACCCGGGGCCGGTTCACGTACGGGTTCCCGCGGCTCGTCGAGCACTGGGTGCACGCGCACGACGTCTTCGCGCAGGACGCGCTCCACATCGAGAACCTGCTGGTGCTGCGGTACGAGCACCTGATGCGCGAGCCCGCGCGGGAGCTCGACCGGGTCGCGCGGTTCCTGGACCTGGAGCTCCCGGACGCCGGCGTCCGCGCCGTCGACGCGGACGGCGGCAACCGCTACGCCGAGCTGTGGGAGACCGGCGGCCGCGGCCACCTGGCGGGCCGGGTGCGCAACCACCTCGCGCACATCGGGTCACGTCGTGGCACACCCCGGGGTGACCTCGTGCGCGACGTCACCGACGTCGCGCTACTCCCCCGCTACCGCAGCGTGGTGAGCGAGCACCTCGGCGAGCGCATCCGCGCCCACGGCTACGACCTGGACGTGCTGGACCGGGCGGCCCCGTGGGCCCCGGCGCAGGTGGGCCCGACGGTGGACGCCCGATGACCGGCGGCCCCCGCGTCGTCTTCGTCACCGGTCCCGAACGCAGCGGCACGAGCACGCTCGCCGGGGCGCTGCGCCAGTTCGGGCTCACCGTCCCGCGCCCCGAGGTCGAGCCGGACGCCGCCAACCCCCGGCGCCCGTCGGAGTCGCGGTGGGTGGTGGACCTCCACGAGGCCCTGCTCCGGTCGGCCGACGTACAGGCCACGGACCCGCGCCCCCTCGCCTGGCACCTGGTGGACCGGGCGAGCGCCGAGGCGGACGCGTCCGGCGGGATCGCGGCCTGGCTCGCCACCCGGACCGCGGAGCACGGCGACCTCGTGATCAAGGACCCGCGGCTGCTGTGGTTCCTCGAGCACTGGCAGCGGGCGGCGGCCGCCGCGGGCGCCACGGCGTCGTGCCTCACCGTGCTGCGCCCGCCCGGGGAGATGGTGGGCAGCATGGTCACCGACCACCGGGACTGGCTGGTGGACAGGCTGGCCGGGTGGGTCAACGTCATGCTCGGCACCGAGCTCGCGACCCGGGCGACCCCGCGGGCCTTCGTGCGCTACTGGGACCTGATCCACGACTGGGACGGCCCGGTGTTCGACGCCGCCACCGCGCTCGACCTGCCGATGGTCGACCCGCACGACACGAGCGCCGTCGAGCGGGTCGACGCCTTCGTCGACCACACGCTGCACCGGGTCGAGGTGCGGTGGGACGACATGCCGGTCCCCGCCCCGCTGCGTGCCCTGGCGAACGACACCTGGGCCGCCCTCGACACCCTTCCCGACCATGACGACGCCGTGACCCGGGCGGAGTTCGACCGGCTCCGCGCGCTGTACCCCTACGTGCACCGGAAGGTCACGACGTCGCCCGCGCGGCGGATCGCACGCATCGTGCCGCCCGCGGTGGTCCCGCCGTCGGTCCGGGCGAGCATGGCGGGCATGCTGCGGCGTGCGCCGTACGCCGGCTGAGGTGCGACCGAACTCACCCCGGGCGCTGCCCGCCTCAGCGGGCTCGGCGAGGCCCGGTCCGTACACTGGCAAGGTGCCAACGATCCGCACCCTGCTGGCCCATCCCGAGGAGCGTCGGCCCAGCCCGCCGGCCCCGCACGCCGATCTCTTCCGAGTCCTCGGCGCGGGTATCGGGCTGTTCGCGATCGGGCTGGTCGTCGCGCTGATCCTGCTCCTCGCCGGGCGCGGCGGCGTCGAGAACGTCGCGATCTGCGGCACGGGCGTGGTGCTCGGCGGGCTCGGCCTGCTCTGGGCGCGCCGCCACCGGTGACGCCGGGCTGACGCCCAGCCCCGCCGGGCTGAACCTCAGCCGCCGGGCTGAACCTCAGCCCCAGGCCCGCTCCGCGGCCAGCACCGCCGCGCGGGCCGGGTCCCGCAGGACCGCCTCCAGCAGCAGCGGGTCCGCCCCGCCGATCTCGGCCAGCGCCCGAGCGAGGCCCTCGACCGAGACTGCGTGCGCGACGGCTGCGGACCCCTCGCCCGGTGCGCCGGCGGACACCCACCACGTGACCGGCCGGCCCTCCACCGTCAACGTCGTGTGGCGGCGCCAGGTCTCCGGCGCGGCCGGCACGACCGCCCGGACCCGCGGGTCGAGCGCGACCGGCTCCCCGGGCGCGTCCGGTCCCACGTCGGCGCCGGCCTCCAGCGGGAGGTCGAGCAGGTCGGCGAGAGCCTCGGCGACGTCGGCGGGCGCGGGGACCACCGGGCCGAGCTGGGCCCACCGGGGCGACGCGGCGACGGCGAGGTCGTCCGTGCTCTCCACCGTGATCCCGGCCGGGCCGAACGCGGGCAGCCGGGGCGGCGCGATCCCGGGGCCGTCGGCCCGGGCGAGCGCGGCCAACCCCGTCCAGACGGCGCGCGCGACGTCGGCGGGCAGCCGCCCGGCCGACCCGGCCGATGCGTCGGGCAGCTGCTCCAGGACCGCGGGCCAGTCGTGTCCGGGCAGGTCAGCAAGGTTGTGCAGACCGCCGAGCGCGGTCAGGAGGTCGGCGTCCAGGCCGGCCGTCTCCGGTGGTGCGGGCGGCAGGAGCGGGGTGTCCCCGAGCGCGAACGGCGCGCCAAGCCGGCGGCGCAGGAACCACGCCGTGTACGACGGCGCCTCGCGGTCCGGGGCGTCGGGCGACCGGACGGGCGTCAGCAGCGCGCGCCGCAGCTCCGGGTCGGCGGCGATCCGGGCGAGCCCCGCGGCGAGCGAGCCGGGCCCGGCACCCGGCTCGGTACCCTCGGCCTCCCCCAGCGCGTCGAGGTCCGGGACGGCCGCCACGTCGCCGACCCACGCGCCCGCACCGAGCTCCTCGGCGAGCAGGTCGAGGTACTCGTCCCAGTCGGCGAGCCAGCCGGCCGGGTCGTCCGGGCCGTAGTCGGCGTCGTCGTCCCCGTCGGGCGTCGCGACGTCGACCACGCGGTAGACGCCCAGGTCGGCGTGCGCCCCGGCGGCTCCGAGGGCTGCCTCGCCCCAGCGCTCGACGACGTCGGCCCGCACCGGGGCGAGGTCCAGGTTCCGGGCCGCCCAGGTGCCCGGCAGCGCCGTCTCGCGCAGCGGGACGACGGCGCCGTCCGCCACCACGGGCAGCTCGCCCAGCCAGAACGGGAGGTCCTCCGCGGTCTCGGCGACGGCGAGCCGCACCAGCTCGAGCACGGCGGACACCGTCTCCGCGGGGGTCGGGTCCTCGGGCGCCCACGGCCCCTCGGGCGCACCGGCGTCCGGGTCCGGGGACGGCGGCCCGGCCTGGGGTCCGGCCTGGGGCCCGGCCTGTGGCCCGGCCTGAGGCCCGGCCGACAGGACGGCGCCGAGGTGCTCGGCGTCGCCGTCGTCCAGCACCTCCTCCGCGGCGGCCAGCGCCGCCGACCGGACCTCGACGTCCGCGAGCAGCCCGCGCGGCGTGGTGGGTACGGCGCCGGCCCGCTCCAGCACCGGGTGGGCGACGTCCGGGTGGACCACCCGGACGCCCAGCGCCCGGGCGATCCCGGCGAGCCGCGGGGTGTCGAGCAGCACGGTCCCCCGCGCGCCGCGGGTCACCCGGCCGTCCGCGAGCGGCAGCGGGGCGCCGGACACCGCCTCCAGGACCGCCGGCTCGCCGACGTGCGGCGCGAGGGCGTCGAGTGCCGCGCGCACGACGCCGGGATCCGGCGGCAGGGCCTCGACCAGGTCGACGAGGTCGGCGGGATCCGCGCCGAGGGAGCGCACGAGCGCCTGGTGGCGCACGGGGACCGTGACCAGGGTCCTGTCGCCGGTCCGGGCGAGCGCACGGGCGAGCGTGGCGTCCTCG
Source organism: Promicromonospora sp. NPDC059942 (assembly GCF_042731755.1). NCBI lineage: Bacteria > Bacillati > Actinomycetota > Actinomycetes > Micrococcales > Promicromonosporaceae > Promicromonospora > Promicromonospora sp. NPDC059942. Next base: position 98,262 of record NZ_JBHWLR010000013.1, on the reverse strand, counting down.
CCGAGCGGCCCCGCGACGAAGGCGGCGTCCCGGGGTGCGACCGGCGACGCCGGGTCGCTCGGCCGCAGCAGCGGCGTGGCACCCAGGGCGGCGCCCGCGGCCGCGCGGATCGCGGCGTCCACGTCGCCCGCCGGGAGCCCGGTCGGGACCAGGCCGAGCACGTCGCCCCCGGGCCGTGCGGCGAGCTCGCCCAGGAACGCGGCGTAGGAGCGGCCCGCCTCGGCGGCGACCCGGTCCGACGTCGGCCCGGGGAGCACGCCGCGCCGTCCCGGGTCGACCGGGAACGAGGCGATCAGGAGCGCGGGGAACGTGAGCCGGACGTCGGTGGGGGTCGGGGCGTGCAGCGTCGGCCCGGCCGCGGCGCGACTCCCGACCGCCGCCCGGCTCCCGGCCGCGGTGCGGCTCCCGGGGTCGGGCAGGGTCCCCGCGACGGGTACCGCCCAGAGCACCGACCAGTCCGTGCGGCGCGCCTCGGACGGCAGCGAGTCGTCCGGCTCCAGCACGCCGGACGACCGGTGCACGCGCCAGCGCGTCCCGACGTCGCGCAGCACGCGCGGCGTCGCCCGGGGCACCGTGTCCCCGGGTTCAGAACCCGGCTGACCTGCGTAGTCGTCCTCGATCACCAGCTCGTCGAGGGCGGGCAGCGCGAGCAGCAGACCGTCGTCGACGGCGGCGAGCTGGGCGCGGACGGCGGCCACCGCGGCGTCGTCCCGCAGCCGCACCTCGACCACGGTGTCCGGCTCCTCCGCCGTGGTCCCGGGCGCGGCGAACGGCAGCCGCAGCACGGGCAGCGCGCTGCCGCGCCGCCGGGCCTCGTCGGCGAGCCACTCCTCTGCCCCGACCGAGGGCCCGAGATCGGTCGGTTGCCCCGAGACCGGCCCGTCGTCGGACCGATCTCGGAGCAGGGAACCGATCTCGCTCGCGCCAGACGGCAGCCCCAGCCCGAGCTCCGCGCGGGTGGCCGCGAGCGAGAAGCGCACGCCGCCCGCACGCGAGCGCACCAGGATCTCGTCCGACACCGACCGGACGGCGGCGAACCCGACCCCGAACCGCCCCACGACGGCCTCGGGCCCGGCCGGGCCGCCCGACTTGGCCGAGGCCCGGAGGGAGGCCAGCGAGGCGACGCCGTCGGCGTCGAGCGCCGCGCCCGTGTTGGCGGCGACGAGCCACCAGCCCGCCCCGGTGCCGTCCGCGTCGTCACCCGCGTAGCCGCGCGGTTCCAGGGTCAGCATCAGCCTGCCGGGCACCCCGGCGCGCGCGGCGGCGTCGGCCGCGTTCTGCGCGAGCTCCACGACCACCCGGTCGCGGTAGTAGCCGCGCGCGTGGTCCTCCTCGGAGTTCGCGTCCTCGCGAAAGCGCGTCGGCGACGCCAGCCACGCCTCGGCCACCACGCGCCGCAGCGCTCCGGTGCCGAAGGGGTCGTGGGTCACGCGGAGGGTTCGCCCCCGTCGCCCGCCGGCGTGTCGCCGGCCGCCGCAACCGGCTCGACCTCGTTCTCGTCGATCAGCGGGGCGGGCGCCGGCCAGTCGGTCGGGTGCGCCTCGACGTCGGTCTCCGAGTGGGCACCACAGCCGTGGTCGAGGGAGACCACCTTGCCGTCGTCGGGCGACCACTCGTTGGCGCACACCCCGAAGAGCTGGCCCATCGGACCGGAGAGCGGGATGAGGAACGCGCAGGCCGTGCACTCGGCGGCGGCCGCGACGGACCCCGCGGACGTCGGCCCGCGCGAGCCGCGATACCAACGCTCCGCCGCCTCGTCGCGGCCCTGCGGGGACAGCACGCGGGCGCGGGCGAGCGCGAGCTCGTCGATCGCGACCTCGTCGACCTCGGGGTCACCGGTGGCGGTGTAGCCGGGCTCGAGCCGCGGGTCGTCGGCGCGGAACGGCAGCACGTCGCCCGGGCCGACGTCGCCCGGGCGCAGCCGCTCGGACCACGGGAGCCAGGCCGGGGCGAGGATCGCCTCGTCGCCGGGCAGCAGCTCGACCTCGCTGATCGTGGCGGCCCGGCCGCGCGGCACGCGCGTCACGGTGACCGTCCAGTGCCAGCCGCGGTACCCCCGCATGGTCGCGGCGAAGCGGTGCGAGACCACCCGCTCGTCCTCGAAGAAGGTGCCGAGGTGCTCCCCGACGTCGTCGGGCCGCTCAGCGACCTCCTGTGCGGCGGCGCGCGCGAGCTCCGCGGCGCCGTTCAGCACGGCGTCGCGGCTGGAGCGTGCGGCGACCCGCCGGGTGGGCGTTCGTGTGGCGGGCGCGGTGATCGTCACCATGTTCCTCGGGACCTCGTGGGGTTTCAGGCGTCGAAGTCGTCTGCGACCTTGCGCAGCATCTTGGCTAGCGTCTCCGGGTTCTTCGGATAACGCCCCTTGCGCAGGTCATTTGCCACCCGGTCGAGCATCTGCGTCAGGTCGCCGACGATGACGGCCATGTCGTCGGCGGGCTTCCGCCTCGCCTTGGCGACCGACGGCGCGGCGTCGAGCACCTTGACCGCGAGCGCCTGGGGACCGCGGCGGCCGTCGGCCACCCCGAAGTCCACGCGCGCGCCGGGCTTGGGCACCACGCCCTCGGGCAGGGCGGAGGCGTGCAGAAAGACCTCGCCTCCGTCCTCGTTGGCGATGAACCCGAAGCCTTTGTCGGTGTCGAACCACTTGACCTTGCCGGTGGGCACTGCAACCTTCTTCTGTGCTTGTCGGTACTGCTCGCGAAACTGCTCAGGGCGGTCCGAGGTGCTGCGACTGACGCGCTCTCTCCGGACCCGTTGCACAAGGTTACCGGGCGGATGCCTACCGCGTCGCATGCATTGACCGTTCTTCGCCCGCGTGGCGCGCCGGTGCCGGGTGCGGGCCGCCCGGATGCTGGGTTCGGACGCCGATGCCCAGGTCGGCGCCGAGCCGGAGCGCCACCTCGTCGAGCCAGGTCACGGGGTCGGCGACCGAGCCGACCTGGTGCCCGAACAGCTCGAACGAGATCAGGCCGAACAGCGTGGTCCAGGCGATGATCGTGCGGCGGACGGCCTCCGCCACGTCGTCGCCCGTCAGGTCGGTGCCCGCCCAGAGGCCCTGGTCCGCGATGAACGCGAGGCCGGGCGCGACGGTCACCGGCGCGTCCGCCGTGGCGGCGGCCACCGGGGCCGGCACGGCCGCGGGGCGCGCGCCCGCGGCGTAGGCGTCCCCGACGATGCGGGCGAGCACGCGGACCACGCGGACGGCGGGCACGACGGTGTCCCGGGGCGCGGCGTAGCCCGGTACGGGTGTGCCGTACAGCAGGCCGAACTCTCCCGGGTGCGCCACGCACCAGGCCCGCACGGCGCGGAAGGTGGCCAGCCAGCGGGCGCCGGTGTCGGCGCGGTCTGCGACGGCGGCGTCGGCGGCCTCCGCGGCCTCGCCGAGCTCGTCGTAGGACTCGACGAGCAGCGCCGTGAGCAGGGCGTCCCGGCTCGGGAAGTAGCGGTACACGGCCGACGACACCATCTCGACGTCCCGCGCGACGGCGCGCAGCGAGAGCGCCGCCGCGCCGTCGGTGGACAGCCGCGCGCGGGCGGAGTCGAGGATCTCGCGGGTGATCGTCTCGCGGGCAAGGGCGCGGGCGGTGCGGGCCGGACTCATGCCGTTCAGGTTCGCATGACAGATCACTGCACACAACCGAGAGCACCGCTCTTGCCAAAGCGTGCCCGCCCATGCCACGCTTGCGCCACGACAGAGAGCACCGCTCTCGGAATGGAGCATTGGTCATGTCTGACACCCACCTCATCGTCGGCGCCGGTCCGATCGGCCGGCACGTCGCCGCCCTGCTCGCCGAGCGCGGGTCCCGCGTCACGGTCGTGAGCCGCTCGGGCCGCACCACCGGGATCGACGGCGTGGAGCACCTCGCCCTCGACGCCTCCGACGCCGACGCCCTGTCCCGCACCGCCGAGGGGGCCGACTACCTCTACAACTGCGCCAACCCGGCCGACTACACCCAGTGGGAGCGCGTCTGGCCCCCGCTCGCCACGTCCCTGCTGACCGCCGCGGAGCGCTCCGGCGCCGTCTACGGCATCACCGGCACGCTCTACCCCTACGGCCCCGTCGACGGCCTGATCTCGGAGGACCTGCCCGACGCGGCGACCGACCACAAGGGCCGGCTGCGCGCCAAGATGTGGGCGGACGCGAGGGCGGCGCACGAGGCCGGCCGTATCCGGGCCGTCGAGATCCGCGGCTCCGACTACATGGGCCGCGGCGTGGGCGGGAACGGGCACATCTCGCGCCTGGTGCCCAGCGCGCTGGAGGGCAGGCGCGCCCTGATGATGGGCCGCACCGACCTGCCGCACACCTTCACCGACGTCGCGGACGCCGCCCGCACGCTGGTCGCCGCCGCGGAGGACCCGGGGGCCCACGGCCGCGTCTGGCACGTGCCGAGCAACGCCCCGGTGACGCAGGCGCAGGCCCTGACCGACGTGCTCGCGAGCGTCGGAAAGCCGCCGGTGAAGATCTCCTCCCTGCGCGGCGCCGGGCTCGCCGCCGCCGCCCTCGCCGTCCCCTTCATGCGCGAGATGCGGGAGATCATCTACCAGTGGGAACGGCCGTACGTGCTGGACGACGCCGCGGCCCGCGACCGCTTCGGCATCACCCCCACCCCGTGGGCGGAGGTCTGCCGCCGCACCGCGCAGGTCTGACCGGGGCCGGGCACGGACCCGGCCGGACGGAGAGCCAGGAAACCCGCGTAGCATCGTCAGGATGGCCTCCTCGCTCCCCGCAGCGCCGGCCTCGGCCACGCGGCACTTCGCCGACGATCTCCGGCAGCGCTCGGACACCGCGCTCGCCGCGCTCCTGCGCGCCCGTCCTGACCTCGCCTCCCCCTCCCCCTCGACGCTCCGGTCGCTGGCCGCCCGTGCGTCGAGCCGCACGTCGCTCGAACGCGCGCTCGCCCGCTCCGACGCCCTGACCCTGCAGGTACTGGAGGCGGTGCTCGCCCTGGAGCCCGTCTTCCGCGCCCCGCCCGGACCGGGTACCCCCGGTTCGGGCACCCTTGGTCCCGGTACCCTCGGCCCCGAGGTCGTCACCCGGGCGCTCGGCGGCGCGGCGGACGACCGGGCGGCGGTGGAGGCGGCCGTCCACCTGGCCGTCGAGCACGCCCTCCTCTGGGACGCCGGCCAGACCGCCGGACCGGCGTCGGCGCCGGACCTGCGCACCTCGCCGGGGCTCGACGAGCTGCTGGGGCCCAACCCCGCGGGCCTCGGTCCACACATCGACCCGGTCCCGGACGGGCTGGCCGAGGCGGTCGCGCAGGCCCTCGGCCCCGCGCCCGGGCCGCCCGGGACGGGCGCCGCGCTCGACGCCCTGCTCGCCGAGGCGCCCGGCGGGGCGCGCGCGATCCTGGACGCCCTCGCGTGGGGGCCGCCGGTCGGCGTCGTCCCGGCCGCGGGGACCCGCCCCCGCGACGCGGTGAACTGGCTGGTCACCGCACATCTCCTGGTCCGCTCCGACGCCCGGCACGTGGTCCTGCCGCGGCTGGTCGGGCTGGCCCTGCGCGACGGGCACACCCACCGCGCGCCCCTCACCCGGGCGCCCGAGCCGCAGGGTCGCCCCGTGCCGAGGGCCACCGCCGACGCCGAGGCCGCGAGCGCCGCGCTCGAGCTGGTCCGGCGCGTGCGCGTGCTGCGCGGCTCCTGGGACGAGAACCCGCCGTCCGTCCTGCGCGCAGGCGGGCTGGGCGTCCGTGACCTGCGCCGGCTCGCCACGCAGCTCGAGACCGACGAGCCCGCCGCGGCGTTCGTGGTCGAGGTCGCCGCGCTGGCCGGCCTGGTCCGGGACGACGGCGACGCGCCGCCGTCGTACGTGCCGACGGTGTCGGACTGGGACGACCTGGACGACGCCGCCCGCTGGGCCCGCCTGGTGGAGGCCTGGCTGGCCTCCCGGCGCGCGCCGTGGCTGGTGGGCTCGCGCGACGACAAGGGGGCGCTGCGGGCTCCGCTGTCGCCGGACCTGCACCGGCCGTGGGTGCCACGGCTGCGGGACAGCGTGCTCGGGGTGCTCGCGGCGGCCCGGGACGGCGAGACCGTGCTGGCGCCCACGGCGGCCGCGGTCGTCGAGGTGCTGACCTGGCACACGCCTCGCTCCGTGCCGCCGGCGAGCGCGGTCGAGGGGCTGCTGGCCGAGGTGGAGTGGCTGGGCGTGACGGGCGCGGGCGCGCTGTCGGCGCCGGGCCGGGCGCTCCTCCCGGCCGACCCGTCCCGCCCGGCCGACGTCGCCGGGGCGCTGCGCGCGGTGCTCCCGCACGAGGTGGACGAGATCCTGCTGCAGGGCGACCTCACGGGGATCGTCCCCGGGCGGCCGTCGCGCGAGCTCGCGCGGCTCCTGGAGCGGGCGGCCGACGTGGAGTCACGCGGCGCGGCGACGACGGTGCGGTTCAGCCCGGCGTCGGTCACGCGGGCGCTCGACCAGGGCGAGACGGCGGACGGCCTGCTCGACGAGCTGGCGCACCGGTCCCCCGTGCCCGTCCCCCAGCCGCTGGAGTACCTGGTCCGGGACACCGCCCGGCGGCACGGCGCGGTCCGCGTCGGCTCGGCGTCGGCGTACCTGCGGGCCGCAGACGCGACCGTCCTCGCCGGGCTGGAGCACGACCCGTCGCTCGTCGGCCTCGGCCTGGTCCGGCTCGCGCCGACGGTCCTCGCGGCGTCGGTCCCCGCGGCGGCCCTGCACGAGGCGCTCCGCAGCCGCGGGCTGGTCTCGGCCCTGGAAGGGCCGGACGGCCGGGTGCTCGTGGCACGTCGCGGCGTCACGGGCCGGGCGATGCCCGCGCCGCGCTCGGCGGCCGCGATCCGGATGGGCTCCGGGTCCGACGTCGCCACCCGCACGCCCGACCCCGAGTCGCTGGTCGCCGAGCTGCGCGCCGTCGAGGAGGCGGCCCGGGCCGGTGCGCGGGCGCGGGCGGACGCGGCCGAGGTGGCGCACTCCGTCGCCCCCGCGAGCGGCATCCCGCTGCGCGGCTACCGCATGGTCCCCGGCCGGCCCGCCGGCACGGGGACGGCGGAGGAGGTGACGTCCGGCGCGGCCCTGCCGTCGCCGACGAACGGGTCCCGGGCCGCCGCCGCGGGCGCCGGGACGCCGGCCGCACCGCAGGATCACGGGCCCGAGGACGACGACCCGGGAACACAGCACCCCGCTGACGGGTTGGCACTGCTGCGCGACGCGCTCCGCGACGGCTCCACCGTGATCGTCGAGGTGGCCGGGCACACCGGCCGGCTGGAGCGCCGCGAGCTCAAACCCCTGAACCTCGACGGTGGCAGGCTGCGCGCGCTCGACCCGGACCGAGAGGCCGAGCTGACGATCGCCGTCCACCGCATCGCGTCGGTCCTGCCGACGTCATCCACGCCCTGAGGCGCACCAGACCAACACTGAGGGAGACCCCATGCCCGACGGCCCGTTGATCGTGCAGAGTGACAAGACGCTCCTGCTGGAGGTCGACCACCCGAGCGCCGAGCAGGCGCGCCGTTCCATCGCGCCGTTCGCCGAGCTCGAGCGCGCGCCCGAGCACGTCCACACCTACCGCCTGACGGCGCTGGGCCTGTGGAACGCGCGCGCGGCCGGCCACGACGCCGAGCAGGTCGTGAACACGCTCATCGAGTTCAGCCGGTACCCGGTGCCGCACGCGCTGCTGGTCGACGTGGCCGAGACGATGTCCCGCTACGGGCGCCTCCAGCTCGCGCAGGACCCGGCGCACGGCCTCGTGCTGCGCACCACGGACCGGGCGGTGCTCGCGGAGGTGCTGAAGTCGAGGCGCACGTCCGGCCTGGTCGGCGCGCGGATCGACGAGTCGACGGTGGCCGTGCACCCGTCCGAGCGGGGCCACCTCAAGCAGGTCCTGGTCAAGCTGGGCTGGCCGGCCGAGGACCTCGCGGGCTACGTGGACGGCGAGAAGCACCCGATCGAGCTGAGCCCCACGACGCACCCGCGCACGCCGCACGAGAAGGCGGCCCCCTGGGAGATGCGGCCCTACCAGGCACAGGCCGTGGACGGGTTCTGGCACGGCGGGTCCGGCGTCGTGGTGCTGCCCTGCGGCGCGGGCAAGACGATCGTCGGCGCGGGCGCGATGGCCAAGTCCGGCACGACGACGCTGATCCTGGTGACGAACACCGTCAGCGCGCGCCAGTGGCGCGACGAGCTGGTGCGGCGCACCACGCTGACCGAGGACGAGATCGGCGAGTACTCCGGCACCAAGAAGGAGATCAAGCCGGTCACCATCGCCACCTACCAGGTGCTCACCACCAAGCGGAAGGGCGTCTACACGCACCTCGAGCTGCTCGACGCCCGCGACTGGGGCCTCGTCCTGTACGACGAGGTGCACCTGCTGCCCGCGCCCGTCTTCCGGATGACGGCGGACCTGCAGGCGCGCCGGCGCCTCGGCCTGACCGCCACGCTGGTGCGCGAGGACGGCCGCGAGGACGAGGTGTTCAGCCTCATCGGGCCCAAGCGGTTCGACGCGCCGTGGAAGGACATCGAGTCCCAGGGCTACATCGCTCCCGCCGACTGCGTGGAGGTGCGCCTCACGCTCCCGGAGAGCGAGCGGATGACGTACGCGACGGCCGAGACGGAGGACAAGTACCGGCTGGCCGCGTCGGCGTCGGGCAAGAAGAAGGTGGTGGAGCAGATCGTGGCGCGCCACCCCGACGACCAGGTGCTGGTCATCGGGCAGTACATCGACCAGCTCGAGGAGCTGGCCGAGCACCTCGGGGCGCCGATCATCACCGGGCAGACCACCAACAAGGAGCGGCAGCGGCTGTTCGGGGCGTTCCGCGAGGGCGAGATCTCGCGGCTCGTGGTGAGCAAGGTCGCCAACTACTCGGTGGACCTCCCGGAGGCGTCGGTCGCCATCCAGGTGTCGGGGTCGTTCGGGTCGCGGCAGGAGGAGGCGCAGCGCCTCGGGCGCATCATGCGGCCCAAGGCCGACGGCCGCACCGCGCACTTCTACGCCGTGGTCGCGCGGGACACCGTGGACCAGGACTTCGCGGCCCACCGGCAGCGGTTCCTGGCCGAGCAGGGCTACGCGTACCGCATCGTGGACGCCGAGGACCTGGACGAGTCGCCGGCCGGCTCGACGACACCCTGACGTCGGGCCTGATCAGGGCGTGAAAATGCCCTTCACGCTGGGCATTCACCTGGGGATTCGTTGCACATACGCAACGTTACGGTCTCCGATTGCGGTGTCTTGAACCCGGGGTGACGATCAGGGACGTGATCGAGTCCCGAGCAAGAGCCGAGCATCCGCACGATCCCGGCACCCGCGCTTCCGGGGGCTGGGTCATCGTGGCCTTCGCCGGCCTCGTCGGCATCGTCCTGGCGGCCACCTCACAGGCCGCCAGCGCGACGGTCGTCGGGCCGGCCGAACCACGGCCGTCCGTGTCGCCGCGCCTGTCGGCCGCCACGCAGGCCGAGCTCATGTCGGACATCCTGCCCGCGTCGCCGCCGATCACGCTCACGGACCCCGTGACCGACGGCGCGGGCGCGCTCACCGACACCGAGCGCCAGGACGTGCTGGCCGCCGTCGAGCGGCTCGCCGCGGAGTCCGACCTGCGCATGTTCGTCGTCTACATCGAGAGCTTCGACGGCACCGACCCCGTGGACTGGGCCAACGCGAGCGCGAACCAGTCCGGGCTCGGCACCGAGGACCTGCTCCTCGCGATCGCGACCGTCGACCACGAGTTCGGCCTGTCCGCGGACACCAACGTGCCGCTCACGGACGGCCAGCTCGGGCAGATCGACGACGCCGTCGCGTCCGCCGTCGAGGACGAACGCTGGGCCCCCGCGGCCACCGACGCCGCGGACTCGGTCCGCACGGGGGTCGCGAGCACCACCAGCCCGCTCCTCGTGGTGGGCATCGCCGTCGCGGCGCTCCTCGTCCTGGCCGCCCTCGGCTACGTGCTGTGGCGGTTCGCCGCACCCCGGCTCCGCCCGCTCCTCACCCAGCTCAGGGACCGCACCCCGGTGGCCGGCGGGCCGGCGCCGGACGCCTTCGCGGACCTCACGACCGACGAGCTCGACGAGCGCGCCGCGGCGGCCCTGGTGGGCATCGACGACGCCCTGAAGACGTGCGAGCAGGAGCTCGGCTTCGCCCGCTCCGAGCTGGGCGCCGACGCGACGCGGGACTTCGAGCTGATCCTGGAGGGCGCCGCCGCCGACGTCCGCGAGGCGTTCGCGGTGCGGCAGGTCGTGGACACGGAGCCCCGCGCCGCCGCGCCCGAGGGCCCGGAGGCCGCCGCTGACACGTCGGGCGACGACGCGTCGGACGACGACGCGCCCAGCACCGCGGAGGACCCGGTGCGGCGTGCCCGCCTGACCCGGATCATCGCGCTGTGCGACGCCGCGGCCGACACGCTCGACGCACGCACCCGCGCCTTCGACGACCTGCGCCGCCTGCAGCAGCGCGCCCCGGAGCTGCTCGCCGACGTCGTCGCCCGCGAGGCCGAGGTCTCCCGGCGCGTCGCCACCGCGCGCGGCCTCCTGACGCAGCTCTCCCGGCGGTACCCGACGGGCCCGCTCGCCACCGTGGTGGGCAACCCGGAGCAGGCGGAGCTGCTGATCGCCAACGCCAAGGAGGCCGTGGCCGCCGGGAACTCGGCCCTGGCGGCGGGCCAGAAGGTCGTCGCCGTGGCGCACGCGCGGGGCGCGCAGAACGCCCTGGGGCAGGCCGTCATGCTGCTCGACGCCGTCGACGCCACCGCGCTGCACCTCCGGGAGGCCGTCGGCCGGCTCGACAAGTCGATCGCGTCGCTCACCCAGGACGTGGTCTCCGCCAAGGCGATCGAGGGCGACCTCCGGGTCACCCTCGCGCGCGCCGCGGCCCAGGCCTCGCTCAAGAACGTCGAGGTGACGCGCGAGGGCGGCGACCCGCTCGCCGGCCTGCAGCGCATCGCCGCGGCGGAGGCCTCCCTCGACGCGGCCCTGGCGTCCACCCGTGACCACACCGAGGTCAGGGCCCGCGCGTCCGCGCTGCTGCGCGACACGCTGCGCCGCGTGGACGCGCAGCTGCGTCAGACCGGCGACTTCATCGCGACCCGCCGCGGGGCCGTCGGCGCCGCGGCGCGCACCCGGCTCGCGGAGGCGGTCCGGCTGGCCGACGTCGCCCGCGCGCTCCACCCGACCGACCCCACCGCGGCCCTGAACGAGGCCCAGGAGGCGAGCGCGCTGGTGCGGGAGGCGGCACGCCTGGCCCGCCAGGACGCGGACGCCGTCGTCGCGGCTGCTGCTGCCGCCGAGGCCGAGCCCGACGCCGACGGGACCGACGCGAACGGGCCGATCAGCGGCGGCATGATGCTCGGCGGCATCCTGCTCGACCCGCACCTGGTGCGCTCGCGCAAGCGCGCCCGCACGGCCCGCATCGGCGGCGGGTTCGGCGGGGGCGGGTTCGGCGGCGGCCGGCCGGCGGGGCACCGCAGGCTGGGCACCGTCCGGGCCTGGTGGCCGGCGTCGGCACGCTGACGACGCTCCCCCGGGGGCGGTGAGCGCCCCCCGGGGATCGCCGGGCTACAGGTAGCGCAGCGGGTCGAACTCCTCGATCGGGATGATGCGAACGCGCGGCAGCATGGTGGTGAAGGCGTCGGCGTCGGCCTCGAGGTCGTACATGACCAGGCCGCGCTGCTCCTGCTCGGTGAACCGCGCGTTGACGAACTCGCGGAAGCCCAGCAGGCCGACGCGGCGGTCGTCGTCGGCGAGCAGGGCCTCGATCTGCGGCAGGAAGTCGCCGTCGTGGCTCGCGAGGAGCACGTCGCCAGGTCGGTCCATCAGCGCGTCGAGGGTGCGCTGGATACCGACGTCGACGACCTTCTCCGAGCCCTGCGCGGCCAGCGGGATGGGCTTGTAGCCCATGGCGAGCAGCGCCTGCACGAACGGCATCGGCATCTGGCCGGACGTCGCGTTGAGGAAGAACAGCGGCACGACCTCCTGCGACCAGACCTTCTCCGCGAACGCGGAGATACGGTCCCAGCGCGGGCGCTCCTCGGGTGCCGGACGGCGGTTCAGCACGTTCATGCCGAGCGTGGCGTCGATGTTCTCACCGTCGACGATGAGATACGTGCGCCGGGGCAACTGCCCGGACTCCTGCGGGGACGGTGCTGACATGCGACACAGCCTAGGCCGTGTGCGCCGAATCGCGGAGCCGAAGCCCGCTCGACGGGGGCGGCGGACAGCCGGAACGGAAGCCCGGGGGATTTCCCGGGCGAAACTCAGGCAGTCTTCAGGAACCAGCCGCACACTGGAAACATGGCTACTCCTGAGGCGCGTCTGGTCGTCGTGGACGACGAACCGAACATCCGCGAGCTCCTGTCCACGTCCCTGCGCTTCGCGGGCTTCGAGGTCCATGCCGCCGCGGACGGCAACGGCGCGCTCCAGCTCGTCCGCGACGTCGAGCCGGACCTCGTGGTGCTCGACGTGATGCTCCCGGACATGGACGGCTTCACGGTGACGCGCCGGATGCGGGCGACCGGCCGGCACACCCCCGTCGTCTTCCTCACCGCGAAGGACGACACCCAGGACAAGGTGCAGGGCCTCACCGTGGGCGGCGACGACTACGTGACCAAGCCGTTCAGCCTGGAGGAGGTCGTGGCGCGGATCCGCGCGGTGCTGCGCCGCACGGGCGTGCCCGCCCCCGAGGAGGAGGCCGTGCTGCACGTGGGCGACCTCGAGATGGACGAGGACTCGCACGAGGTGCGCCGGGCCGGCGTCGAGGTCGACCTGTCGCCCACGGAGTTCAAGCTGCTGCGCTACCTCATGCTCAACTCCGGCCGCGTCCTGTCCAAGGCGCAGATCCTGGACCACGTGTGGCAGTACGACTGGGGCGGCGACGCGAACATCGTCGAGTCCTACATCTCCTACCTGCGGCGCAAGATCGACACGCTCGAGGTCGAGGGCGAGACCCTGCCCCCGCTGATCCACACCAAGCGGGGCGTCGGGTACCTGCTGCGCGCCCCGCAGCCCGTCCGTGCTTAGGGAGCGCCTCGCCGGTATCCCTCTGCGCGCCAGGCTCGTCGCGATCATCTCGCTGCTGCTGGCGGCGGGGCTCGGTATAGCCGGCATCGCGACGACCACGGTGGTCTCCAGCTTCCTGGTCCAGCAGGTGGACGACGAGCTGCACACGGCCGCGCTCGACCCGATCGCCATCATCCAGTCCACCTCGGGCCAGGCGCTGCCCAGTGACTACTACGTGCTGATCGAGAACGAGAGCGGCAAGCGGACCCAGCTCGGCAACTCCGCGATCACGCGGTTCGGCACGCCCGAGCTGCCGGAGGTGACGTACGAGGAGGCCGTCGCCAGCGGCGGCGAGCCGTTCACCGCCGCCGGGGCGACCGGCACCGACGACACGGGCGACGGCGAGACCGGCGACGGCAGCTCCCGTGACGGCGCCGGCCCGGACACCGGCACCGAGAGCTGGCGCGTCATCACGCTGGGCGCGACCTACCCGAGCGGCGAGCGCGCCACGGTCTACGTGGCGCTGCCCCTGGTGGGCATGGACCGCACGGTCTCGATCCTGACCCGGACCCTGATCATGTCGGGCCTGGGCATCGTGCTGCTCGGCGGGCTCACGGCGTGGCTGCTCGTGGAGCGGTCGCTCCGCTCGCTGCGGTCCGTGGAGCACACGGCCGCGCAGATCGCGGCGGGCGACCTGACGCTGCGCGTTCCCGAGGCGCCCGCCGGCACCGAGATGGGCTCGCTGGCGGCGTCGCTCAACGCGATGCTGACGCAGATCGAGCGCGCCTTCGCCGCCCAGGAGGCCTCCGAGGTGCGCATGCGGCAGTTCGTCTCGGACGCCTCGCACGAGCTGCGCACGCCCGTCGCGACGATCCGCGGCTACGGCGAGCTGTACCGGATGGGCGCCCTGGACAGCTCGGACAAGGTCGACGACACGATGTTCCGCATCGAGGACGCCGCCCGCCGCATGGGCACGCTGGTCAACGACCTGCTGGTGCTCGCGCGCCTCGACGAGGGGCGCCCGGTCGCCCGCGAGGACGTCGACCTGGTCGCCCTCGCGCGGGACTCCGCGCAGGACCTGCACGCGCTGGACCCGACGCGCGACGTCACCGTGGTGCCGCTGGCCCCGGACGCCGGTCCGGACGATCCGGCGGGGCAGGTCCCCGGCAAGCTCGTCGTGGAGGGCGACGGCGACCGCCTGCGGCAGGTCCTGACCAACCTCATCGGCAACGTCGCGCGGCACACGCCGGCGGGCACGCCCGCCGAGATCGCGCTGGGGGTGCTGCCGAGCGCGCCGGGCTCACCGGGCTCACCGGGCGCCAACGGCGCCGCACTGAACGGCGAGAAGGCGGCCCCGGGCGCCGACGCCCCGGCGTCGGGCCGCTCCGCCGTCCTGGAGGTGCGCGACCACGGTCCCGGCCTCACCGAGGAGCAGGGCCGGCGGATCTTCGAGCGGTTCTACCGCGCGGACTCGTCCCGCACCCGGGAGTCGGGCGGCGGCTCGGGGCTCGGCATGGCGATCGTCGCGGCGATCGTGGGCACGCACGGCGGGCACGTCGAGGTGGCGCAGACCCCCGGCGGCGGCCTGACGGTCCGGCTCACGCTGCCGCTCTGACCCCGAACCGTGATCACGATCCCGTGACGGTGGTAGTCGCCACTGACCGTTTCGGTAATAGGCTGGTCGTGGAGTGACCGACATCGACCGTTAGGCAGAATTCACATGGGCGTGCTGACGTCTGACGCGCCGCAGTGGTTCCTCAAGTCCTTCGTCCGCAGCGCGGTGGGCGCGGGGGCCACGGCGGACACCGACGCGATCGAGGCGGTCGGCCAGTCGCTCCTCGACCGGTGGGCCGACGAGAACCGGCACTTCCACAACCTGCGCCACCTGGCCTCCGTGCTGCACCGCGTGGACGAGCTGGCCGAGGAGACGCACGAGCCGGACCTGGTGCGCCTCGCCGCCTGGTACCACGGCGCGGTGTTCAACGCCGAGCGCAAGGTGGCCGACGCCTCGCAGGGCGGCGAGCAGACCACGGCCTCGGCGGCCCTCGCGGACAAGGAGCTGACCGGGCTCGGCGTGCCCGTGCGGGCGGCGGACCGGGTCGCCGCCCTGGTCAACGCCATCGTGCGGCACGCGCCCGACCCCACGGACTTCGACGCCGCGGTGCTCAACGACGCCGACCTCGCGATGCTCGCCGCCGAGCCGCAGCGCTACAAGGACTACAAGTCCGCGGTGCGCGCCGAGTACGCGCACATCCCCGCCGAGGACTACCTCCGGGCCCGGATCCGGGTGATCGAGCGGCTGCTCGCCCGCAAGTCGCTCTTCCTGAGCCCCATGGGCGCCGCGTGGGAGGAGCCCGCGCGGCAGAACCTCGACATGGAGCTGCACCGGCTGCGCAAGGAGCAGGCGAAGCTCGACACGCCCTGACGGCGCCCGCGACAGACCCTCCGGACGGCCGCGCGCCGGTCCGAGCGCGACCACACCCCCGGCATCCACAGGCCTGTGCACAGGCGGTCCCGCGACCGCCCCGCCGTCGGCCGCCCCGTGCCTACCGTCGGTGCGGGACGCCGGACGGGCCGGCGTGCGGGAGGTGATGACCATGCGGTTCGAGGTCGACAGCGACCAGGTGGAGCAGGCGAGCGCGGCGGTGGCGGGCTCGGTGGCCACCGTACGCACCGAGGTGGGGGCGCTCATGCGCAACCTCGACGCGCTGCAGGCGAGCTGGCAGGGGCCGGCCGCCGCGGCGTTCGGCGGGACGGTCGGGCAGTGGCGGGGCGCGCAGGCGCAGGTCGAGGGCGCGCTGGACGCGATCCAGGCCGCGCTGGCGGCCGCGGCCCGCACCTACGCGGAGGCGGAGGCGGCCGCGACGCGCATGTTCTCCTGACGCCCTGCGGGCTCCGGACGCGCGCGGGCGCTTCCGCGGCCCGACAGGAAAAGGCCGACGCCGGCCGGTCACCCTCCGCGTGAGAGGTTGACCGACCGGCGTCGGACGGGTGCGCGGGCCGAGGCCCGAGCGGGTCAGGCCGGACTCAGAAGTCCATGCCGC
Organism: Promicromonospora sp. NPDC059942; assembly: GCF_042731755.1. Lineage (NCBI taxonomy): Bacteria > Bacillati > Actinomycetota > Actinomycetes > Micrococcales > Promicromonosporaceae > Promicromonospora > Promicromonospora sp. NPDC059942. Next base: position 82,284 of record NZ_JBHWLR010000013.1, on the reverse strand, counting down.
CCATGCCACCGGTCGGGTCGCCGGCGGGGGCCCCGACGGGCTCCGGCTTGTCGGCGACGACGGCCTCGGTGGTGAGGAACAGCGCGGCGATCGACGCGGCGTTCTGCAGCGCCGAGCGGGTCACCTTGACCGGGTCGTTGACGCCCGCGGCGAGCAGGTCCTCGTACACGCCGGTCGCGGCGTTCAGGCCCTGGCCGGAGGGAAGGTTGCGCACCTTCTCCGCCACGACGCCGCCCTCGAGGCCGGCGTTCACGGCGATCTGCTTCAGCGGGGCGTCGATCGCGGCACGCACGATCGAGGCACCGGTCGCCTCGTCACCCTCGAGCTCGAGCTTGGCGAACGCGACGGCGCCGGCCTGGATGAGGGCCACGCCACCACCGGCGACGATGCCCTCCTCGACGGCAGCCTTCGCGTTGCGGACGGCGTCCTCGATGCGGTGCTTGCGCTCCTTGAGCTCCACCTCGGTGGCCGCGCCGGCCTTGATGACGGCCACGCCGCCGGCCAGCTTGGCGAGGCGCTCCTGCAGCTTCTCGCGGTCGTAGTCCGAGTCGGACTTGTCGATCTCGCTGCGGATCTGGTTCACGCGACCGGCGATGAGGTCGGCGTCGCCGGCACCCTCGACGATCGTGGTCTCGTCCTTGGTGACGACGACCTTGCGCGCCTGGCCCAGCTCCTCGAGCGTGGCGTTCTCCAGCTTGAGGCCCACCGTCTCGGTGATGACCTGGCCGCCGGTCAGGATCGCGATGTCCTGCAGCATGGCCTTGCGGCGGTCGCCGAAGCCCGGGGCCTTGACGGCGACGGACTTGAAGGTGCCACGGATCTTGTTCAGCACCAGGGTCGCCAGGGCCTCGCCCTCGACGTCCTCGGCGATGATGAGGAGCGACTTGCCCGACTTCATGACCTGGTCGAGCAGCGGCAGCATGTCCTTGACGTTCGAGATCTTCGACTCGACGATCAGGACGTACGGGTCCTCGAGCACGGCCTCCTGGCGCTCGGGGTCCGTCTCGAAGTAGCGGGCCAGGAAGCCCTTGTCGAAGCGCATGCCCTCGGTGAGCTCGAGCTCGAGGCCGAAGGTGTTCGACTCCTCGACGGTGATGACGCCTTCCTTGCCCACCTTGTCGAGGGCCTCGGCGATGAGCTCGCCGATCGCCGGGTCGCCGGCCGAGATCGCGGCCGTGGCGGCGATCTCTTCCTTCGTCTCGATCTCCTTGGCGGCGTTCAGCAGCTGCTCGGTGACGGCCTCGGTGGCCTTCTCGATGCCGCGCTTGACGGCGATCGGGTTGGCACCGGCGGCAACGACACGCAGGCCCTCCTTCACGAGCGCCTGGGCGAGCACGGTGGCGGTGGTGGTGCCGTCACCCGCGACGTCGTCCGTCTTCTTGGCGACCTCCTTGACGAGCTCCGCGCCGATCCGCTCGTAGGGGTCCTCGAGCTCGATCTCCTTGGCGATGGAGACACCGTCGTTGGTGATCGTGGGGGCGCCCCACTTCTTGTCCAGAACGACGTTGCGACCCTTCGGGCCGAGCGTGACCTTCACCGTGTCGGCGAGCTGGTTGAGCCCGCGCTCCATGCTCCGACGAGCAACCTCGTCGAAAGCGATGATCTTGGCCATGGGGATGAATCCTCCGCTGGTGGCTTGTCCAGGCCGGCCGGTGCCCGCGACGGACGGCAACCGCCTCGACGACCATGTCTCGCCGCGGCAGGAGGCCTCACCATTCGACCCTGCTGTCACTCTCCAACGGAGAGTGCTAAGACATTATTGGCACTCGGACCTTGAGAGTGCAAGACGCGTACACCGCGAGCGAACGCGGCACACCTACCCCGGCGCGAGCCCCTGCACGTGGCGGAGGTCGAACTCCCCCACCAGCGCCCGGCGCGCGGCGTGCCACCCGCCCATGCCGTGCACGCCCGGGCCCGGCGGGGTCGACGCCGAGCAGAGGTACACACCCTCGGCGACCTGGTACGGGTCGGGGGCGAGGGTGGGCCGCGCGACCATCTGCCACATGCTCGCGGCGCCCGCGGAGATGTCGCCGCCCGGGTAGTTCTGGTTGTGGCGCTGCATCTGGTCGGCGGGGATGCACCGCGCGCCGACGACGACGTCGCGGAAGCCGGGCGCGAAGCGCTCGATCTGCCGTGTGACCGCCTCGGTGACGTCGTGCGGCGAGCCGGCGGGCACGTGGGCGTAGGTCCACAGCGGCCGCCTGGCGCCCCGCACCCGGCCGGGGTCGGCGACGCCCGGGTCGCTGAGCAGGACCATCGGGTGGTCGGGATGCACCCCGTGCGCGACGGCGTCCTCCGCGATCACCATCTCCCCGCGCGACCCGCCCACGTGCACGGTCGACGCGCGCCCGACGTCGGGCGCCGCCCAGGGGACCGGGCCCGACAGGACGAAGTCGACCTTGGCGGCCGCGTTGCCGTACCGGAACCTGCGCAGGGCGGCGCGGCGCGGCGCCCGGATCCGCTCCCCCAGGACCCGCAGCACGGTGGTCGGCGTCGTGTCGAAGAAGACGGCGCGGGCGGGCGGGAGGTCGCGCCAGGCGTCGACCGGGCGGCCCGTCTCGACGGTGCCGCCGTGCGCCCGGAGGTCACGGACCAGGGCGTCGGTGATGGCCTGCGAACCGCCCACCGGCACGGCCCAGCCGCCGTCGGCGTGCGCGAGGGCCGCGAGGAGCAGGGCCGTACCCGCCCCCGCGTACGACGGGAGCGGCGTGATGGCGTGCGCCGCGACGCCGGTGAGCAGGGCTTTCGCCTCCTCGGTGAGGAACCGCCGCTCCCAGCGCGGGCCGCCCTGCTCGAGGAGTGCCGCGCCGAACCGCAGGCCCGGCCGGACGAGGGAGGCCAGGCCCCAGGTCTCCGACGCGTGCGCGCCGTGGTCGCGCACGCCCTCCAGCATGCCGCGCACGGTCCGCTTGTCCCCCAGCGCGAGCGCGGTCACCTGTCGCCAGCTCTCGGCGAGGGGGCCGATCAGGTCACGCCACGCGTCGCCGTCGGCCCCGAGGCCGTCGGCGGTCCGGGCCAGGTCGCGCCACGCGATGCCCGCGCGATCGCCGGCGAGCGGCTGGGCGTAGGCGACCTCGGGCGCGACGAGCTCGACGCCGTGTGCCGGCAGGTCGAAGGCCCGGAAGAACGGCGAGGCCCAGGCCATGGGGTGCACGGCGGAGCAGAGGTCGAAGAGCAGGTCGTCGTCGAGCTCGGGTACAGGGAGCGTGCGCGCGCCGCCGCCGATCGTCGGCTGCGCCTCCAGCACACGGACGCCCAGGCCCGCGCGGGCTAGCGTCACCGCGGCCGCCAGGCCGTTCGGCCCGGAGCCCACCACCACTGCATCGAGGAGCGTCACGCACCCCATCGAATCACGGGTGCTCGCCGGGCAGGGGGCGCCAGGCGGGAACCAGAGCGAGCAGCCGCGGTACGGGGCGGCTGCTCGGTGGCGTCGGGCATCGTCGTCCGACAGGGTGCGATACCGGTCGTCGTCGACCGTCCAGTGCGGACGCCGGGGTCTGGGTCCCAGCATCCTCGGGGGGTGGCGGGCGACGGGTGGGCAGTTCCCACCCGTCGTCCCATCGAGTCAGACCGGACGAACCTGCTCTGCCTGCGGACCCTTCTGTCCCTGCCCCACCTCGTACTCGACTTCCTGTCCCTCGTCGAGGGACCGGTAGCCATCGCTCTGGATCGCACTGTAGTGAACGAAAAGGTCCTGGCCGCCGGCGGTCGGGGTGATGAAGCCATACCCCTTCTCGGCGTTGAACCACTTGACGGTGCCCTGGGCCATGCGTAGTTCTCCTTGTACCTCTGCACGGGCCATGCGGTCGACCCGTGGTGGTTCGAGCCTAGTGGTCCGTCTCACACCAGGGAACCCTCTATGCCCGGTATGCGGCATTAAGCGCATGGCGAACGCCCAGGTCAGAGGGCTGCAAACCGCCGCTTGTCAAGGAATATCAACATGGTGGTACAGCCTGGTAAACCCAACCGAAGGTCAGCCCATGGTCGAGGGCCGGGTCACGACGACCACCCACAGGGCCTCGGGCGACTCGGACACCGCCGCCGACTCGACCATGTTGGCCTCCGGGATGCCGAGCAGCGCCGCGGTGTAGGCGGCCGTCTCCGCACGGTTGGCGCCGTAGAGAATGGTGTTCTCGGTGTAGGTCGCGCCGTCCGGGGTCGCCGGCTCCTCGCGCAGCGCCGCGCCGGCCACGTCCTGCCCCTTCAGGTAGTCGGCGGTCTCGCCTGCGAGGCCCGCCTCCTGCCCGACGTTGTAGACGGCCACCTGGGCGGTCAGGTCCGCGCCGGCCTTGAGCGCCGCCGGGTCGGCAGCACCGCCGGTCTCCGCGGACGGCTCACCGCTGGGCTCGCCCGACGGTTCACCCGACGTCGAGGCCGAGGGGGACGGCGAGACGGGCGCCGAGGCCGAGGTCGACGGGTCGCCCGACGCCTCCGCCGGTTCCCCGTCGCCGGAGAGCAGTGTGATGCCGCCCCACGCCACGGCGGCGCAGACTACGGCGACCAGCAGGAACGGCCAGGCCGAGCTCCAACCGCTGCGCGGTGCACGGTGCACACCCACCGGTGCGCCCCCGGGGACAGCGACGTCGAACTCGTCGGGCGGGTAGGGGTAGCCACTCTTCGTCACGGCAGAGAGAGTAGCGGGTTGTTGTGACGGATCGGTGCCTTCTCAGTGGTTCTCATCCGTCAGACGACGTGTAGATCGTGCTCGCTGCCGGGTCGAGCGGAGCCTGCGCAGCCGCTTGACCAGCATCGGGTCGTGCTCCAGGGCGGCCGGGGAGTCGATGAGCGTATTGAGAACCTGGTAATACCGCGTGGCCGTCAGACCGAACAGCTCACGCGCCGCTTCTTCCTTGGCGCCGGCGTACTTCCACCACTGGCGCTCGAACGCGAGGATCTCGCGGTCCCGGTCGGAGAGCCCCTTCTCCGCGCCCGCGACGGCGGGGGCCTCGACGTGGGCGACCAGCGTCTCGCCGGTCCCCCCGGAGGCCGGAGGAACAGTCCTGTTGTTCACCTGAGTCCTTTTCACGTTGTCTGCACGCCGGGAGTCCGCCGGCGCCAAGGGCGGCCGGTCGTTACGGCAGGCGCCAGTCGACGGGCTGGGCGCCCTGCTGCTCCAGGAGCGCGTTGGCCCGCGAGAACGGCTTGGACCCGAAGAAGCCGCTGCGCGCCGACAGCGGCGACGGGTGCGCGCTCTCGACCACGGGGACGTCACCCAGCCACGCCTTGAGGTTGCGCGCCTTCGCGCCCCACAGGATCGCCACGAGGGGCCCGCCACGGGCCACCAGCGCACGGATGGCGGCCTCGGTGACCTCTTCCCAGCCCTTGCCGGCGTGCGAGTCGGAGGAGCCGGGGCGGCAGGTCAGCGTCCTGTTCAGCAGCATGACGCCCTGGTCGGCCCAGGGCCGGAGGTCACCGTTCGACGGGAGCGGCAGGCCGAGGTCCTCCTGCAGCTCCTTGTAGATGTTGACCAGCGAGCGCGGGACCGGCCGCACGTCCGGCTGCACCGAGAAGGACAGGCCCATGGCGTGCCCCGGCGTCGGGTACGGGTCCTGGCCCACGATCAGCACACGCACGTCCGCGAGCGGGCGCTTGAACGCGGCGAGCACGTTCTCCCCCGCCGGGACGTAGGTGCGCCCCTCGGCGACCTCGGCTCGGAGGAAGTCGCCCATCGCATGGATGCGGGGCTCGACGTCGGCCAGCGCCTCGGCCCAGTCCGGCGCGATGACCTGCGACAACGGGGGCCGGCCAGCGGCATCGGCGGCGTCGGCAGGGGGTGTCGGGTTCACGATGGTCTCCACGTTCAGGAGGTTACCGGGACCCACTGACAGCGACCGTCTGTGCTGCCCGACACACCCACTTGTGACGACTCTTCACCGCGTTGGCGCAACAATGAGGACCGTGAGCGCGACGACGACCCCAGAACCGGAAGGCCCCTCCACGACCCCCACCGCGACCGCCCCCGTCCGCTGGACGCGGTACATCGCCATGGGCGACTCCTTCTCGGAGGGGCTGTGGGATCCCTATCCCGACGCCCCGGACGTGCAGCGCGGCTGGGCGGACAACCTCGCCGCCGCGCTCTCCGCCCGCCGCATCGCGGCCGGCGAGGCGCCGCTGGAGTACGCGAACCTCGCGATCCGGGGCCGCAAGCTGCGCCCGATCGTCGCCGAGCAGCTCGGGGTCACCCTCGACGCACAGCCGGACCTCGTCTCCCTGGTCGCGGGCGGCAACGACATCCTGCGCGCCACGGCGGACATCGACGCGATCTCGGCCGCCCTGGAGGACGCCGTCGTCACGCTCCGTGCCACCGGCGCCGACGTGCTGATGGGCACCGGCTTCAAGGCGGGCGCCGCGCTGAGCTGGACCAACGGCCGCGTGGGCATCTTCAACGCGAACGTCTGGTCCATCGCCCGGCGCCACGGCGCGCACGTGGTGGACCTGTGGGGCATGCGCGCCCTGGCCGACCTGCGCCTCTGGTCCTCCGACCGCATCCACCTCACCCCCGAGGGGCACCAGCGGGTGGCGAACGCCGCGCTCGTCGCGCTCGGCCTGGAGCCGGACGACGCCGCCTACGACGTGCCGCTCGACGCCGCCCCGCCCGCGGCCTTCCGCGAGACGGCGCGCGCCAACGCCGCCTGGATGCGCCAGCACGTGGGCCCGTGGGTCAAGCGGCGCCTGACCGGCACCTCCAGCGGCGACGGACGCACCGCGAAGTGGCCGACGCCGGGAGCCTGGCCGCGCGCATAGTTCACCCGCTCGGCCCTACACTTGCGAGGGTGAATCTCAGAGGCTCCCCGGTGCTCGCACCGGGGAGCCTCTGACGTCTTCACACCCCACCCTGGCCGCGTAACTTAACCTTCTAGATGGTACATTTACAACCATGACGATGAGCCCTCCGCTGGGTGCGGGCACGTCCCGGCTGAGCACCGGACGGCGCTGGACCCTTCTGGTCACGGTCGGCACCGGTCTGCTGCTGATCACGCTGGACAACTCGATCCTGTACACGGCGCTGCCGACCCTCACGCGCGAGCTCGACGCGAGCTGGAGCGAGAGCCTGTGGATCATCAACGCCTATCCGCTGGTGATGACCGGGCTCCTGCTCGGCTCGGGCACGCTGGGCGACCGGTTCGGGCACCGGCGGATGTTCGTGTCCGGCCTGGTCGTGTTCGGGCTCGCCTCCTTCCTGGCCGCGACCGCGCCCACGCCCGAGGTGCTGATCGCCGCGCGCGGGCTCCTCGCCGTCGGCGCCGCGGCGATGATGCCGGCCACGCTGGCCCTGATCCGGGTGGCCTTCGTCAACGAGCGCGAGCGCAACATCGCCATCAGCGTGTGGGGCAGCCTGTCCGTCGTCGGCGGCGCCCTCGGGCCGATCGTCGGCGGCGTGCTGCTGGAGCACTTCGCCTGGGGCTCGATCTTCCTGATCAACGTGCCGGTGGTCCTGCTGGCCGTGATCGTCGGGCTCGCCGTCGCGCCGGAGGACGACCCGCACCCCGCGACCCGGTGGGACTTCGTCTCGTCCGTCCAGGCCCTCGTCACGCTGGTCGGGCTCGTGGTCCTCATCAAGGAGGTCGCCCGCGCCGACCGGTCCGGGACCGTCGTCCTCGGCGCGGCAGCGGTGACCGTCGTGGGCTGGTGGGTCTTCGTCCGCCGGCAGCGGCGGCTGCCGTTCCCGCTGCTCGACCTGTCGATCTTCCGCAACGCCGCGTTCTCGTCCGGGGTGCTGGCGGCGGCGATCGCCATGTTCGCCATGGGCGGGCTGCAGCTCGCCACGACGCAACGGTTCCAGCTCGTGGCCGGGTTCACCCCGCTGGAGGCCGGGCTCCTGGTGGCCGCCATCGCCCTCGGCTCGCTGCCGTCCTCGCTCCTGGCCGGGGCGTTCCTCCACGTGGTGGGCCTGCGGGTGCTGATCGGCGGTGGCCTGGCCGTGGGCGCCGTCGGCGTGGCGGGGACGCTGTACGGCGTGCAGCACGGGACCGAGTGGCTGCTGCTCGCCGGCCTGCTCGTGACGGGCCTCGGGCTGGGGGCGGCGATGTCGGTGGCCTCCACGGCGATCATCGGGAACGTGCCCGCCCGCCGGGCCGGCATGGGCTCCTCCGTGGAGGAGGTCTCCTACGAGTTCGGCAGCCTGGCCGCCGTGGCCCTGCTCGGCTCGCTGCTGACCACCGTCTACACCGCGACGGTCCGCCTGCCCGACGGCGCCCCCGTCGAGGCGGGCCGGTCGATGTCCGACGCCCTGACCGCCCCCGGCACCGGCCCCGAGGTGCTCGCCGCCGCGGCCCAGGCGTTCGGGAACAGCTACTTCGTGGTCATGGTGATCTGCGCCGCGGTCCTGGCGCTCGGCGCTATCGTCACCACAGTGCTGCTCCGCGCCTACGGGCCGGGATCGGCATCCTCCGCCTACGGTTCGGGTCACTGAACCGCTCCGACCGCGACGCCCCGCAGGAGACCCCGTGCGACCGAGCAACCGCGACCGCATCCTCGAATCCGCCGTGCGCCTGGTCCAGCGCGAGGGCGTCACGGCCGTGACCTTCGACTCCGTGGCGGCCGAGGCAGAGCTGACGCGCGGCGGGATCATGTACCACTTCCCCTCCCGCGAGGGGCTGCTCGTCGCCATCCACGAGCACCTGGCCGCGCGGTGGGAGGCCACGCTGGAGGCCGACGCCGGCCGTCCGGCCGACCAGCTCACCCCCGACGAGCGGCTGGCCGCCTACATCCGCGTGAGCGCCCAGGCCGCGACCCGGGCGGAGCTGCAGCTCATGCTGGAGGCCGCGACCCGTCCGGAGTGGGCGGGCCCGTGGAGCGTGGTGCTGGAGCGGTGGGCGCCCGTGCCCGACGACGCGGAGGCCGACCCGGCCTCGATGTCCCTGCTGGTGGCCCGCCTCGCCGCCGACGGGCTGTGGATGTTCGAGTCGCTCGCCTACCGGTCGATGCCCGACACCCAGCGCCGCGCCGTCGCGGAGCACCTGGTGCGCGCCGTGGCGGGGGCTCCCGGAGCCTGAACGGGGCCCGGCGCCTACCGCGAGAAGGCGGGGAACACGGGTGCTCGCGACGCCGCGGCAGCAGGCCAGCGCCGCGTCAGCGCCGCGCCGAGCGACTGGAGCCATCCGGTGACTGCCGCCAGACCCTCGACACGCTCCGTCAGGCGCGCGCAGGTCCCGACCTGGTGCACGATCTGCCCTCGACGTCGCCGGGCGTCCGCCCGCGCCTGATCCGGCCGGGCGATCAGCGGCAGCCGGACGAGCCTGCCGAGCAGCGCGACGACGGCCCCGTCGGCGAGCGCCTGGCCGTGACCGGCGGCCGGCAGGTCCGCGCCGTCCGCGGTCAGCGCAGCGTGGTACGCCGTGTCGGCGGACTCGACGGCTTCCGGCGGCAGCACGCCCCACGGGCTGCTGTGGTGCGGGAACGGGTAGTGCAGGAAGCACGCGTCGATCCCGGTGTGCCCGATGCGTGATCCCTCGAAGTCGATCAGCCGGGCGCCGTCGTCGGTGATCAGCACGTTGGTCGGGTTCAGGTCCAGGTGCACGAGCGCCGTGTGCGGCCCGCGCGCGGCCACCCGGCCGAGCAGGCGCAGCACCGCCGCCCGCGCCGGCCTCCCTGCGGGCAGCCGGAGATCCGCGCACTGCCGCTCGACGCGCTCCCAGTGGTCCGCGCCGAGGTCGTAGAGCGCCCCGCTCGTCACGTCGGACGAGAACGCGTCGAGGAGGTCCCGGTGCTCGGCGTCGCTGCCGACCGTCGTCGCATGCAGGCGTCCGACGGCGGTCGCCATGGCGACGAGGGCGGCCGTCGCGGCGCGCGGGTCGTCGCCCAGAAGGTGGTCCTGGAGGGTCGGCCAGGTGCCGAGGTCCTCCTGAAGCAGGAACCCCGCGCCGTCGTCGACGTGCAGCAGCCTCGGGGCGACGCCGCTCCGTGCCGCCGTCCGCAACCCGGCCGCCTCGCGACGCAGGTAGGGCGGGCCGCCGTGGCCCTCCCCCGACACCCGGAGGTGCTTGACGATCACGGACGCCCCGACTCCCGGCAGGTCACGGTCGAGCCGGAGGCGCGTGACCGGGGCCCAGTCGTGACCCACGTGCTGCTCGCGGAGGACCACGACGGCGCCGCCCGCGACCCGGGACAGGGCGGCGGTCACCGCCGCACGCCGCTCCTCGGTCAGGGGGTGTGCGGGCACCCGCTCAGGAGCTCTCGACGCGGGCCAGGAGTTCGTCCAGGAAGCCGCAGGCCTCGGCGACGGCCCGGTCCGGATCCCGCCGCGCGATGGCGTCGGCCAGATCCTCGTGGCCGATCTCGGGCGCGTGCTCCGCGCCGGGCGTGATCGTCGACGTCGCGGCGACGCTCGCCGTGATGACCTCCGTCAGCCCCCGGTACAGCTCCGTCAGCAGCCCGTTGTGCCCGGCGCGGACGACCGCCTGATGGAACTCGGCGTCCGTCCGCGCGAAGTCCTCCCAGCGGCCCTCGGCCAGCTCTGTCGCGCGGCGGGCGAGCAGGGCGCGCAGCTCGGCGACCTCCTCCTCGGTCCGCTCGGTGGCGGCGAGCCGGGCGCCCTCGACCTCGAGGGTGCGCCGCACCTGCAGCACCTCCCGGAGCTCCGAACCGGCAAGCCGGCGGATCGCACCGGAGACCTCGCTCGTGGCGCGCACATACGTGCCGTCCCCCTGGCGGACCTCCAGCAGCCCCGTGTGCGCGAGCGCGCGCACGGCCTCACGGATGGTGTTGCGGCCGACGCCGAGCTGCTCGCCGAGCTCGGGTTCGGTGGGGATGCGTACGCCGACGGGCCATTCGCCCTCGCGGACCGCGGCCCGCAGCTGCTCGATCACCTGGTCGACGAGGCCGGCCCGGTGCGTGGTGGCCAAAGGCACAGCGGATTCCTTTCATCCAATCATCCTATGTATGCCAGAGTAGCGGTCATGCGCGTCGACCACCATGAATCCGCCCTGGGACCCGAGCTGAACGGCGCCGTGGAGACCCGGACGCCGGGTGTGGTCGCCGCCGGCGTCCTGCTCGCGGTCGCCGTGGTGCTGGTCGCCCTCAACCTGCGCCCGGCCATCACCGGCGTCGGCCCGATGCTCGAGGAGATGCGCGTCGACCTGGGCGTCCCCGCGGTCTGGGCGGGCGTGCTCACGACGCTGCCGACGCTGTGCTTCGCCGGCGCGGGCCTCGTCGCGCCCCTGCTCGCCCGCCGGGCCGGCATCGGCGCCGCCATCTCGATCGCGCTGACCACGCTCGCCGCCGGGCTCGTGCTGCGCGTGCTCGACGGCCCGGCCGTGGTGCTCGGCGGCACGCTGGTCGCCACCGCCGGGATCGCGCTGGTCAACGTGCTGATCCCGGTCGTCATCAAGGACTCCTTCCCGGCGCGCATCGGCGTCATGACCGGCGTCTACACGGCGGCCCTGCAGGGCGGCGGCGCGCTCGGGTCGGCGGTGACGCCGCAGCTCGGTGACGCGTTCGGCGGCTGGCGGCCGGCGCTGGGCGCCTGGACAGTACTGGCCGTCGTCGCGCTGCTGGTGTGGCTCCTCGCGGCCCGCGGCACCGGCCGGACGCCGCGGCCCGCCGGGACCGTCGACGGCGGCCGCTCGCTGCTGCGCAACCCCCTCGCCTGGATCGTCACCGGGTTCTTCGGCCTCCAGGCCTTCTACGCCTACGCGGCCATGGGCTGGTTCCCGCAGGTCCTGATGGACGCCGGCGTGCCGCGCTCCGAAGCCGGGCTGCTGATGGGCCTGGTCTCGCTGGTCGCCGTGCCGATCAGCCTGTTCGTCGCCCCGCTGGCCGCGCGCGGGCGCGGGCAGGGCGGGTGGATCATCACGCTCAGCGTCCTGGGTGTCGCCGGGACGGCCGGGCTCATGCTGGCCCCGGCCTGGGCGCCGCTGCTGTGGAGCCTGCTGGCGGGCCTCGGGATGAGCGTGTTCTCCCTCGCCCTGACCGTCATCGCGCTGCGCGCGCGGACCGGCGCCGACACCGCCCGGCTGTCCGGGATGGCACAGGGCTTCGGATACCTCTTCGCCGCGCTGGGGCCGTTCCTGTTCGGCCTGCTGCACGACGTCACGGGCGGCTGGGCGGTCCCGCTGGCGATGCTCCTGGCGGTGCTGCTGGCCCAGATGGTGTTCGGCGCACTCGCCGGACGGCGCCGGTTCGTCTGATCCCGGACAAAAAGGCCCGGGATCCTTGGGATCCCGGGCCTCTGGAGCCGCCTGTCGGGTTCGAACCGACGACCTTCCGCTTACAAGGCGGGAGCTCTACCAGCTGAGCTAAGGCGGCGGGCGGGGAACAGCCTAACGGTTCCTCCCGCCGGTGTCCGAGTCGATTCCGCGCGCGTCGCCGGGACGCCGCGGGGACACAGAGCGGCGGGGCCCCGGACCGCAGTCCGGGACCCCGCCGTCGACGTGCCGGGTACTACTCGGACGGCGACGGGGACGGCTCCTCGGAGCCGGCGGCCTCGCCCGTGATCGCCTGGGTCAGCGCGCCGGGCGTCTGCCAGTCGGTGAACCGCTCACCGTCGAGCAGGACGCTGGGCGTCCCCAGCTGACCGGTCTCGGGGTTGACCACGTCGGGGTCGTTGCTCGCGACCTCCGTGGCAGCCTTGACCCATTCCTCGTAGGTGTCCATGGCGTCGCCGTCGGTGATGCCCGCGGCGACGTCGGCCGGCACGCCCGCCTGCTCGGCGACCTGCGCGATCTGCTCGTCGGACAGACCCGCGGTGTTCTCCTCCGGCTGGCTCGCGAACATCGCGTCGTGGAACGCGGCGAACTGCTCGGGGGCGCGGTCGGCCACCCAGGCCGCCGCCGACGCCGCACGGGTCGAGTACTCGGTGCCCTGCGAGGCGCGGTCGAGGATCGAGACCGGGTGCACCACGAACGTGACGTCACCGGCCTCGCGCATCTCGGTGATGCTCGCGCTGTTGGTCTGCTCGAACTGGCCGCAGATGGGGCACATGTAGTCGACGTACACGTCGAGCGTCTTGGCCCCCTCGTTCGAGGTGCCCGCGGCGCCGTCGGCCCCCACGGGGATGCCGGTCTCCTGCACCACGCCGGCCGGGATGTTCTCGACCTTCTCCATGGTCGTCTTCTGCGACTCCATGAAGATCAGGACGACCGCCACGACCAGGACGATGACTCCGAGCCCGAGGAGTCCTAGCACGATCAGGCGGCTGCGCTTCTCGCGTGCCTGCTGCTTCTTCTGGAGAGCAAGGGCCTCGGCACGGGCCGCGTCGCGGCGCTGTGCCTTGGTCTGATTCGTCGACATCGGGGTCCTTCGAGATGCGGGCCAATGGGGCGAGGCGCGACACGCGCCTTCACCCAGCCTACTAGCGTCTGCTGGGAGACTGCTGAACGTTTCTGTACGATCCGGACACCCGGACCGGCGGTCACCAGGTGACGGCGGGCCGGTCGCCCAGCGGCCACCAGACGACGTCCACCGGGCTGCCGAACAGGGGCAGCGCGGCGAGCAGCGCGAGCGCCAGCACGACCAGGGTGACCAGCACCTTCGAGCCCTTGGTCGGGGCGATCCGGCGCAGCAGCGGCCCGGCCCCGACCCGGGTCCCGTACGACGCCGGGCCCCACCACGACACGACCACGGTGACCAGCATGCCGACAGCGAGCACCAGGCTGTCGACGATCGGCTGGTTCATGCCGCCCACGGACCGGGCCTCGACCGTCGGGATGGGCGCGATGATCACGTTGCCGGGCGCGAAGAGCATCAGGCCCAGCAGCACCAGGATCACCCCGGCGCAGATGCCGACGGCCACGGCGGGCAGCACGCCGAACACGGCGCGCACGAGGTGCCAGGGGGACACGAGGGTCGCCACCAGTGCGTCGCTGCGGCTCGGCCCGCGCCGCGCGCGGCGGCTGCGGAACTCGTCGACGGCGATGCCGGCCAGGCGGGTCACGACGAGCAGGGCCACGAGCACGGCGACGGCGGCGCCGGGCCGGGTCGCGGCCAGCGTCATGAGGGCGAGGGTGAGCGTCAGGAACAGCGTGCGGTAGCCGGTCACGCGCGCGGGGTTCACCGGCTCCGGCAGGAGGGCGGTCCCGCCCGACGTCGCGCCCGGACCCGGCGAGCCCACCGCCCGGCCCGTGACCGACCGGCCCTTGGCCCGGCCCGCGCCCTGCGCCAGGTCGCTCACGCCGCCCACGGGGTCGCGGGTGCGCGCGGCAGCGGCGGCTCCGGCCGCAGCACCGACCCCGGCGCCGCCGGCCGCAGCGGAGACGGGCCGCCGCCGGGGCAGCAGGCCCTTCGGCATCACGCGCGTCGAGCCGGCGTCCACCGCGGCCACGGTGGTGCCGTCGCCGGAGGGGTCGAGGACCGTCGTCTCCGGGCCGCCCTCCCCCGTCGTCGTGGCGACGAAGGCGTCCGACTCGGACTTGAGGGCCCGCGCCACCTCGTTCGGGCCCCAGCGTTCGGCGGGAACGGCCCGCAGCGCCGCCGCGAGCGCCCGGCCGGCCCGCGGCTGCAGCCCGTCGAGGTCGGCCTGGCCCTGCCGCGAGCGGCGCAGCACGAGCTCGGTGGGCCGTACGCCGAACGGCGCGCGGCCGGTGCCGGCGAACGCGAGGACGGCGGCCCAGGACCACCAGTCGGTGTCGGGTCCGGGCTCCGCGCCGTCGAGCAGCTCGGGCGCGAGGTAGCCGGGGGTGCCCATGACGAACCCGGTCCGGGTCGCCCGCACGTCGCCCGGGCCCTGCGCGAGCCCGAAGTCGATCAGGACCGGCCCGGTCCGCGCGATGAGCACGTTGGACGGCGTCAGGTCCCGGTGCACGACGCCGGTGCCGTGGACGGCCTCGAGGGCGTCCGCGAGCTGGTCGGCGAGCTCGAAGAGGTCGCGGGAGTCCAGGGGACCGCGCGCGTCGATCTCCTCCTCGAGCGTGGGGCCCTCGACGAGCTCGGTGACGATGAAGGCGTCGGGCCCCTCGAGCTCGGCGTCCAGCACCCGGGCCACGGCGGGGTGCCGGAGTCCCTGCAGCGCGGTGGCCTCGCGGCGCAGCCGCTCGCGGGCCGCCGGGTCGTCGAGGTGGCGGTGGAGCATCTTCAGCGCGACGGCGTTCCCGCCGTCGTCCTGCGCGCGGTAGACGGCACCCATGGCGCCCGACCCGATCTCACGCACGACCGTGTACCCGCCGAGCTTCGTACCGGCAGCGGGGCCGGCGCCGTGCGGGTGCGCGATCTGGGCCTCCACCTCCTCCATGAGGCACACCGTAGCCGTCACGGACGACGGATGCCCGCCAACAACCACGCCCTGACCAGCACCGCGACGCCTCGGCGTTCGAGTGGAACCGGACATCGTTACCCTGAGCAGGGAAGAGACCTCGTTACTCTTGACGCAGCAGAGCGAGAATCATCCACACATAAGGAGCAGTACATTGCCGGGTAAAGACGGGTACGATCTGGTCGTCGTCGCGAACCGGCTCCCGGTCGACTTCTCGGTCGGCCCCAAGGGCGACCTCACCTGGCAGCGGTCACCGGGCGGCCTGGTCACGGCACTCGAACCGGTCATGCAGGGCGCCGACGGCGCCTGGGTGGGCTGGTCCGGCGCCCCCGACCTCGCGCACGAGCCCTTCGAGGCGGACGGCATGCTGCTGGTGCCGGTCACGCTCAGCGCCACCGAGATCGAGCGCTACTACGAGGGCTTCTCGAACGCGACCCTGTGGCCGCTCTACCACGACGTCATCGCGCCCCCGGACTACCACCGCCAGTGGTGGGACGCCTACCGCCGGGTCAACCAGCGCTTCGCCGACGCCGCCGCCGAGCAGGCAGCGGAGGGCGCCGTCGTCTGGGTGCACGACTACCAGCTCCAGCTCGTCCCCCGCATGCTGCGCGACCTGCGGCCGGACCTGCGGATCGGGTTCTTCGACCACATCCCGTTCCCGCCGGTCGAGCTGTTCGCGCAGCTCCCGTGGCGACGGCAGATCATCGACGGTCTGCTCGGCGCGGACCTCGTGGGCTTCCAGCGCAACGGCGACGCCGCGAACTTCGTGCGCTCGGCGCGGCGGCTGACCGGGTTCACCACGCGCGGCCCCGTCATCACCATCCCGGACGCCGACGGGCGGCCCGGCCGGCACGTGCGCGCGTCGTCGTTCCCGATCTCGATCGACTCCCACCGGTTCGACACACTCGCGCGCACCCCCGAGGTCCAGGCCCGCGCCAAGGAGATCAAGGCGGACCTGGGCAACCCGGACACGCTGATGCTGGGCGTGGACCGCCTCGACTACACCAAGGGCATCCGGCACCGCATCAAGGCGTACGGCGAGCTGCTCGACGACGGCCGCCTCGACGTCGAGCACGCCACGCTCGTGCAGGTCGCGAGCCCCAGCCGCGAGAACGTGGGCGCCTACCAGGAGCTCCGTGAGCACGTCGAGGTGCTGGTGGGCCGGATCAACGGCGAGTACGGCGAGCTGGGCCACTCGGCGATCCACTACCTGCACCACTCCTACCCGCCGGAGGAGATGGCGGCGCTCTACCTCGCGGCCGACGTGCTGCTGGTGACCTCGCTGCGCGACGGCATGAACCTGGTGGCCAAGGAGTACATCGCCGCCCGCTCAGACGAGCGCGGCGCCCTGGTGCTGAGCGAGTTCACGGGCGCGGCCGACGAGCTCTCCCCCGGCCCCCTGCTGGTCAACCCCCACGACATCGACGGCATGAAGGACATCATCGTGGCCGCCGCGACCATGGACCCCCGGGAGCAGCGGCGCCGCATGCGGCGCCTGCGCCGCAAGGTCCTGGCCGACGACGTGGCCAAGTGGTCCGAGACCTTCCTCGGGGTGCTCACCGCCGTGCCGCCGCGGCCGCTCAGCGTGGACCCGCGCTCGACGGAGCCCCGGCACCAGAACCTCCGGGACGCGCTGACGGCTTTCGCCACCGTGCCCGACGGCATCCCCGCCAAGGGCCGGCTCGCGCGCATGGGCAACGGGAACGGACGCCGCAAGAAGCCGACGACGGGCTGGCTGCTCGCCTCCGACTTCGACGGGACGCTGGCGCCGCTCGTGGACGACCCCAAGGCGTCGACCATGACGCGCGCGGCGCGGACCGCGGTCGAGCAGCTGCACGCGCTGGCGCAGGAGGCGCCGGTGCGCCTCGCGTTCGTCTCCGGCCGCGACCTCTCCGACCTCGCCGAGCGCACGGTCGCCCCCGAGGGCACGTTCCTCGTGGGCAGCCACGGCGCGGAGGCCGGGCGGGCCACCGCCACCGGCGTCGACCAGGTGCCCTTCCACCTGACCACCGTGCAGTCCGGCCAGCTCGACGCGCTCGTCGCAGGCTTCGAGTCCGCGGTGTCCGGGCGCGAGGGGGCGTGGGTGCAGGTCAAGCCCGCGGCCGCCGTCGTGCACACGCGCCTGGCGAGCGTGGACGACGCCGCCGCCATCACCGTGGCCGCCGACGAGGTCGCGGCCAACCTGGGCCTGCCCGTGATGCACGGCAAGGACGTGGTCGAGGTGTCGGTGGTGACCACCAGCAAGGGCGAGGCGCTGCGCCGGCTGCGCGGCACCGTGGCGGCCGAGCTGGGCGTCGAGAAGGTGCGCGTGCTGTACGCGGGCGACGACACCACCGACGAGCAGGCCTTCGGCGCGCTCGAGTCCGGCGACCTGTCGATCAAGGTGGGCACGGGCGACACCCTCGCCTCCCACCGCGTGCCCGACCCGGACGCGCTCGCCGCCGTCCTGGCCGGCCTCGCCCGCACGTTGCGCGGGGAGGACTGACCCGTACGTGACCCGGTCGATACCGCGGCCTTGACCAACCGGGGTACGATCGCGCTGCAACAGTGTCACCGCCGACACGCGAGTGGAAGCAACGGCACCCGACCACAACGGATCGTCCGGCACGTACCTGCCGGTGGAGGGATGTTTTCTCATGGCTACGGTCACTTTCGACCACGCGACGCGCGTCTACCCGGGCACGGAGCGCCCGGCCGTCGACCAGCTGAACCTGGAGATCGAGGACGGCGAGTTCCTCGTCCTCGTCGGCCCGTCCGGCTGCGGCAAGTCCACCTCGCTGCGCATGCTCGCGGGGCTCGAGGACGTCAACGGCGGGCACATCTTCATCGGTGACCGCGACGTCACCGACGTGCAGCCCAAGGACCGCGACATCGCGATGGTCTTCCAGAACTACGCGCTCTACCCGCACATGTCGGTGGCGGACAACATGGGCTTCGCGCTGAAGATCGCCGGCACGCCGAAGGCGGAGATCCGCCAGCGTGTCGAGGAGGCCGCGAAGATCCTCGACCTCACCGAGTACCTCGACCGCAAGCCGAAGGCCCTCTCCGGTGGCCAGCGTCAGCGCGTCGCCATGGGCCGCGCCATCGTGCGCCAGCCGCAGGTGTTCCTCATGGACGAGCCGCTGTCGAACCTCGACGCCAAGCTCCGCGTCCAGACCCGTACGCAGATCGCGTCGCTGCAGCGTCGCCTGGGCGTCACCACGGTCTACGTGACCCACGACCAGACCGAGGCCCTCACCATGGGCGACCGCATCGCGGTCCTCAACGGCGGCATCCTGCAGCAGGTCGGCACCCCGCGTGAGATGTACGACCGCCCGAACAACGTGTTCGTCGCCGGCTTCATCGGCTCGCCCGCCATGAACATCGGCACGTTCGACGTCAAGGAGGGTGGCGTCAAGGTCGGTTCGGCCAGCGTCCCGCTCGAGCGCTCGATCGCGAGCAACCTCAGCGAGGCCGACGGCGGCAAGGTCACCCTGGGCTTCCGTCCCGAGGCCCTCGACGTCGTCCCGTCCGGCACCGCCGGCTCGTTCGAGGTCGAGGTCAACCTGGTCGAGGAGCTCGGCTCCGACGCCTTCGTCTACGGCTCGCTCAAGGGCGACGCCGCCGACGTCGACCTGTCCGCCGGCGACACCAACCAGGTCATCGTGCGCATCGACCCGCGCGGTGTGCCGGACAAGGGTGACGTCATCTCCGTCGCCATCCAGGCCGGTCACTCGCACGTGTTCTCCGCGACCTCGGGTGAGCGTCTCGGCTGATCCGAGCTTCCCTCGCCGAGGTAGAACCGTGGCGAAGTAGAACTGTGGCGAGACAGGACGTCAGCACCAGCCGACGTCCCGTCTCGCCACAGTTCTATCTCGCCGTAGTTCTACCTCGGCGCTCCCGTCATCCAGAATGGTGCCCATGCCCCAGCAGAACCTCCAGATCACCGCGGTCGCACCCGACCCCACTCTGCTGGACCTCCCCTGGCACATCCCCCTGGCCGAGTGGCCGGACGAGGTGCTCGCCGCCCTGCCCCAGGGCATCTCTCGGCACGTGGTCCGCTTCGTCAACCACGGCGGCCGGGTGCTGGCGATCAAGGAGATCGGCGAGACCGTCGCCTACCGCGAGTACGCGCTGCTGCGCCAGCTGCACCGCATCGAGGTGCCGTCGGTCGTACCGGTCGGCGTCATCACGGGCCGCAGCGCGCCCGACGGCGAGCGGCTCGAGGCCGTGCTGATCACCGAGCACCTGCCGTTCTCCCTGCCCTACCGCGCCCTGTTCAGCCAGGACCTGCGCCCCGACACCGCCACGCGGCTCATCGACGCCCTCGCGGTGCTCCTGGTGCGCCTGCACCTCGTCGGCTTCTACTGGGGCGACGTCTCGCTGTCCAACACGCTCTTCCGGCGCGACGCCGAGACCTTCGCCGCGTACCTGGTCGACGCCGAGACCGGCGACATGCACCGCCAGCTCACGGACGGCCAGCGCAACTACGACGTCGACCTGGCGCGCACCAACATCATCGGCGAGCTGATGGACCTGGCCGCCGGCGAGCTGCTCGACGAGGACGTCGACGAGGTCTCCATCGGCGACGCCCTGGTGGAGCGCTACCAGGAGCTGTGGGCCGCCCTGACCATCTCGGAGGCGTTCGACTCCGAGGAGCGCTGGCGCGTCGCCGCCCGCATCGAGCGGCTCAACGACCTCGGCTTCGACGTGGGCGAGCTGGAGATCACCACCGACATCGACGGCACCAAGGTGCGCATCCAGCCCAAGGTGGTCGACGCCGGGCACCACTCGCGCCGGCTGCTGCGCCTGACGGGCCTGGACGTGCAGGAGAACCAGGCGCGCCGCATGCTCAACGACCTCGACAGCTTCCGTGCCGCGACCGACCGGCAGAACGACCAGGAGCAGATCGTGGCGCACGCCTGGGTCCGCCAGGTCTTCCGCCCCACGATCGACGCCGTGCCCCGCGAGATGCGGCGCAAGCTGGAGCCCGCGCAGCTCTTCCACGAGATCCTCGACCACCGCTGGTTCATCTCCCAGCAGGCGCAGCGGGACATCCCGCTGCCCGAGGCCGCGACGTCCTACGTGGAGAACGTGCTGCGGCACCGGCCCGACGAGGACGCCCTGCTCGGCCTCGCACCGGGCGAGGCCGAGCAGCAGGCCTAGCAGGCCTAGCGGGTCTAGCCGGCCTGGCCGGCCTCGCCCCGCTGCTTCGCGACCTCGTACAGCGTGATGCCCGCCGCCACCGCGGCGTTCAGCGACTCCGTCGTGGCCGCGATCGGGATCGAGACCACCGCGTCGCACGTGTCGCGCACGAGGCGGGACAGGCCCTTGCCCTCCGAGCCGACCACCAGCACCAGCGGGTCGTTCGCGTACGCGAGCTCGCCCACGGGCATGTCGCCGCCCGCGTCGAGCCCCACCACGAAGCAGCCGGTCTTCTTCAGCTCGGCGAGCTCGCGCGCCAGGTTGGTCGCACGCGCCACGGGCACGCGCGCGGCGGCGCCCGCGGACACCTTCCACGCCGACGCCGTCACGCCTGCCGCGCGGCGTTCAGGCACCAGCACGCCGTGCGCGCCGAACGCCCCGGCGGACCGCAGCACGGCCCCGAGGTTGCGGGGGTCGGTGACGCCGTCCAGCGCGACGATCAGCGGGTGCTCCCCCGCCTCGGCCGCGACGTCGAGCAGGTCGTCGGCGTCCTTGTAGTCGTAGGCCGGCACCTTCATCGCGACGCCCTGGTGCACGGCGCCGTCGGTGATCTTGTCCAGGTCGAGGCGCGACGCCTCGAACATCGGCAGGCTGCGCGTGTGCGCGATCTCCAGGATCTCCTGGGTGCGGTCGTCCGACTCCAGGCGCGAGGCCAGGTAGATGCCCTCGGTGGGCATCTCCGCGCGCAGCGCCTCCAGCACGGCGTTGCGGCCGGCGACGACCTCGGCCGCCCCGGCGCCCTTGCGGCCTGCGCCGCGCCCGCCCGGGCTGCCCGGACGGCGTCCGGCCGCGGTCGCCCGCTTCTCGGCCGCGACCTTGCGCTGGTGCGCGGGGTGGTACGTGCGGTCCTCCGCCTTGGGCGTCGGGCCCTTGCCCTGCAGCCCCTTGCGGCTGTGTCCGCCGGTGCCGACCTGCGCACCCTTCTTGGAGCCGGCCTTGCGCACCGCTCCGGCGCGCTTGGAATTGCCTGCCATCTTTGTTTCTCGTCTCTAGCCGGGGTGTCAGATCAGGAGAGGGACCAGCGGGCCCCGTCGGCGTTGTCCTGGACCTCGATGCCCGCGGCCGCGAGGCGGTCCCGGATCGCGTCGGAGGTGGCCCAGTCCTTCGCGGCACGCGCCTCCGCGCGCGCCTTGAGCTCCGCGGCCACGAGGCCGTCCAGGGCCGTCGCGTACCGGTCGTCGCCCGACGTCGACCACCGCGGGTCGGCCGGGTCCAGGCCCAGCACGTCCAGCATCGCACGGAGCGTCACCAGCTCGTCGCGGACGGCGGCGTCGCTCCCGGAGGCGAGAGCCGTGTTGCCGGCCCGCAGGTGCTCGTGCACGACGGCGAGCGCCTGCGGCACGTTCAGGTCGTCGTCCATCGCGGCGGCGAACGCCTCGGGGACCTCCGCCTTGGCGACCTCCTCGGCCGGGACGTCGCCCACCCGCTCCGAGGCGCGCGTGACGAAGCCGGACAGGCGCTCCCACGTGGTGCGCGCCTCGTCCAGCGTGTCGGGCGCCCACTCGAGCATGGACCGGTACTGCACGGCCGCCAGCGCGTAGCGCACCACGGGCGCGGGCGCCTGGGCCAGCAGCTCGCTGACCAGCAGCCCGTTGCCCAGGGACTTCGACATCTTGACGCCGGCCTGGGTGACCCACGCGACGTGCATCCAGCGCTGCGCGAACCCGTAGCCCGCGGCCCGCGACTGCGCCTGCTCGTTCTCGTGGTGCGGGAACCGCAGGTCGAGGCCGCCGCCGTGGATGTCGAACGTCTCGCCCAGGTAGCGGCGGGCCATCGCGGAGCACTCCAGGTGCCAGCCCGGCCGGCCGCGGCCGAACGGGGTGTCCCAGGACGCCGACTCCGGCTCGCCCGGCTTGGCGGCCTTCCACAGCGCGAAGTCGTGCGGGTTCTTCTTGGCCGCGGCGGCGGATCCTGCCGTGACCTCCGCGCCCTCCTCGGGGCTGAGGTCCTCGACCCGCTGCCGGGTCAGCTCGCCGTAGGCGGGCCAGGAGTGGACGTCGAACCAGACGTTGCCCTCACCGGTGGTGTAGGCGTGGCCCTTCTCGACCAGGCGCTCCATGAGCGCGACCATCTCGGGCACGCTCCCGGTGGCCCGCGGCTCGTAGGTGGGCGGGATGACGCCGAGCGCGTCGTACGCCTGGGTGAACACGCGCTCGTACAGCGCGGCGTGCGCCCACCACTCCCGGCCGGCGGCGGCCGACTTGGCCAGCACCTTGTCGTCGATGTCGGTGACGTTGCGGATCAGGGTGACCTTCAGGCCCCGCCGGGTGAGCCACCGGCGCAGCACGTCGAACGCGATGACCGGGCGCAGATGGCCCACATGTGGGGGTGCCTGCACCGTGGCGCCACACAGGTAGATGCCGACCTCGCCCGGGGTGATGGGGTTCAGGTCGCGCACCTCGCGCGCAGCGGTGTCAAACAGGCGAATAGTCACCTGTCAAGGGTACCGGCGCTTCAGCTTCCCGCCTCGACAATTGCCCGGGCTCGTTCCAGGGTCTGCCGCATGCCGCGGACGTTCACCCGGCGCCGGTGCCAGCCGGCCAGCGCCCAGTACACGCGGGCGACCCCGCGCTGCTCCAGCTCGAACGACTCGGTGACGTCCGTGCCGCCGTCGGCGGGTGCCAGCCGGTAGCGCCAGTTGTTCAGGCGCCGCCCGCCCAGGTACACGGTGAAGCCGAAGTCGCTGGCCGGCTCGCAGTGGGTCACCTTGCACTGGGACCAGTACACGGGTCCCACCCCGTTGCGCCGCACGTGCCCCCGGAAGTGGGCGCCGACGGCGGGTCCGGTCGCGCCGTCGGTCCATTCCGCCTCGAAGGTCTCGGGACTCAGCTCGCCCACCCGCGTGACGTCGCTGAGCAGGTCCCAGACCCGCTCGGGGGAGGCGTCCATGTGCACCGTCACCGCTGCTCGCATCCGTGCAGGCTAGCGGTCTAGGTGGCATCGGAGAGCACGCGCGCCACGTGCTGGTGCCCGCGCACCTCGTACCCGACGACCGACACGGCGGGGGCGAGCATGACCAGGAGCAGGGCCCACGCCATGCCGAGGCCCGCCGCCGCGACGGCGACCGCCACGGCGAGCACCGCCACGGTGCCGATCACGAGGTACAGGTGCAGGGGGCTGAACGACCGGGACAGGACCCAGAACTGCGTGTAGTCGGCCACCACGAACACGAGCACCGGCACGGCGACCGCCAGCACCGTCGCGACGGGGCCGAGGTGCGACTCGTGGTCCAGGTAGTAGCCCGCGACGTGCAGCCCCGCCCCCACGCCGGCGAGCGCCGCGAAGACCACGATGTTGCCGTAGCCCCAGCTGAACGACCGCTCCCGGTGCCGGTGCAGCAGCTCGGCGTCCGGCGTGAGGTAGTACGTCCACCAGAGGCCGAAGGTGAGGCCGGTGCCCGCGAGCGCGACCAGGGCGGCGTCGAGCGTCCAGCCGGAGCCCTCGACGACGGCGGACAGCGACGCGACGGTGCCGATCACGCCCTCGCCGAGCGTGATGATGGCCAGCAGCCCGTAGCGCTCGGCCATGTGGTGGGCGTGCCAGGGTGTGCTCTTCTGGCCGGGGCCGGCCGTGCGGAACCGCTCGGCGATCAGCGGCCCCGCCATCTCCGCGGCGCCCAGCAGCACGCCGCCCACGAGGAAGACCGGGACGGTCACGGGCGCGACGGCCAGCACGGCCCAGCCGATCTGCGTGATGACCAGCGTGCGCACGTACGCCATGCAGGTGGCGCGGTACTCGGGCGCCTGCCGGGCCGCGCGCAGCCACTGCACGAGCATGGCCAGCCGCATCACGATGTACCCGGCGACCATGACCTCGTTGTGCACGCGGTCGCCCTCGTCGAGGGAGCTGAACATCGCGGGCAGGCCGAGCGCGAGGATCACGACGCCGATCATCTGCACCATCGTGGTGACGCGGTAGAACCAGTCGTCGGTGTCGAAGGCGGAGGCGAACCAGGTGAAGTTGATCCACGCCCAGCAGATGGCGAACATCGAGAACGCGAACCCGACGATGCCCGACGCGACGTGCCCCTCCGCGAGGAGGTGGGCGCCCTGCTCGCCGGCCACCCCGAACGCGACCACGAACGTGAGGTCGAAGAGCAGCTCCAGCGGGGTCGCCGTGCGGGCCGGCTCGTGCGGGTCGCGCCCCGTCATCGGCCGGGTGCGGTGGTGCAGTGTGGGCATGGGCTTGTTCTACCCGATGGCCCGTCCCCCGGCCTACCCGAAGTTCTTGTGCTCGCCCCGGTAGCTGGGCACCGTCTCGGTGATCTCGGAGCCTCGCACGAGGTGCACCTGGTCGAACCGCTCCATCATCTCGCCGGCCTTCGCGTGCCGGAGCCAGACGCGGTCGCCCGTGCGGAGGGGAGCGCCGTCGGCACGCGTGGCCCGCAGGGGCGTCTGGACCTCGCCCGCGCCCTCGGTCCCGCTCAGCGTGTATCCGGGCGTGAACAGGCGCGGCAGCCGCGCCTTGCCCGCCTGGCCCGACGCCGCGTACCCGCCCGCGAAGGCCGTGACCCAGCCGGGAGCGGGCTCGCGCACCACGTCGAGCCCGAAGAACGCCGCCGGACGCGCCTCGAAGGAGCGGTAGCCGTCGAACAGGCCGGGCGCGAACAGCCCGGAGCCGGACGTCACCTCGGTGACGCCGGGGGCGCTGCCGCTCACCTCGATCGAACCGGTCCCGCCCGCGTTGACGAGCTCGACGTCCTGCCCCACGGCGTCGCGAACGGCCGCGAGGATGCGCACCCGGCGGTCGTTGACCTCGCGCATCGTGAGTCGCTTGACGAGCCGGACGGCGGGGCTGGTGTCCGGCAGGCCGGCCACCTGGGCCTCGTAGAACATCAGGCCGCGCACGGCCAGCCCCCTGGCCTGGGCCACGGTGGCGAGGGCGGCGACGTCGCCGGGCTCGCGCAGGGGCGAGCGGCGCACGCCGAGGTGCGCCGTCAGCGGCCCCACGCCGACCCGCAGCGAGCAGTCGACGTCCAGGCAGACCTGGATCGGCCGGCCGGCGGCCGTGCCCGCCGTGGCGGCGGCCGGACCGCCCGCGCCCACGAGCTCCTCGGCCTCGGCGATCAGCCCGAGGTGCGCCACGTCGTCGACCATCAGGGTGATCTCGGCGCGCGCGGCGGGATCGGCCGCCAGCGTGGCCAGGGCCTCCCCGTCGACCGTCGGGTAGCCCACCAGCACGTCGCGCACACCCGTGCCGACCAGCCACAGCGCCTCGCGCAGCGAGTAGGCCATGACGCCGGCGAACCCGTGGCCGAGCGCCCGCTCGACCAGCGAGCGCACGCGCACGGACTTCGACGCGACGCGGACGGGTACGCCGTCGGCCCGCTTGAGGATGTCGAGCGCGTTGGTGTCGAACACGTCCAGGTCGACCACGGCGACCGGGGCCGGCAGGCCGGACGTGGCGGCGGAAAGCCGCGCGGCGGTGTCTGCTGCGGAGCTCATGCCCGAACGCTACTCCGGTTCTGTCCAGCAGCGCGGGCCCGTGGGATAGTGCTCCGGTGATCTGGACGAACTGGGCACGCAACGTGACCGCCACGCCCGCGCGGCTGGAGCAGCCGGCCTCCGAGGACGAGCTGTCCGACGCCGTGCGCCGCGCCGTGAAGGACGGGCACCCCGTGCGCGCCGTCGGCGCCGGGCACTCGTTCATGCCGGCGGCGGCCACGGACGGCGTGCTGCTCAACCTCGACCACCTCGACGCCCTGCACCGTGTCGAGCGCGACCCCGACACCGGGCACGCCCTGGTCACGGTGGGCGCGGGCATGCGGCTGCACCAGCTCAACCAGATCCTGGCCGAGCGCGGGCTGGCCATGCAGAACCTCGGCGACATCGACCGGCAGTCGGTCGCCGGCGCCATCTCGACGGGCACGCACGGCACGGGCGCGCGGTTCGGCGGGCTCGCCACGCGCGTCCGGGCGCTGACGGTCGTGGGGCCCGACGGCGACGTCGTCCGCGCCGCGCCCACCGAGCGCCACGACCTGTTCGAGGCCTCCCGCCTCGGCCTCGGCGCCACGGGCGTGCTGAGCACCGTGACCGTCGAGGCGGTCCCGGCGTTCGACCTGCAGGCCGTCGAGGAGCCCTGGCCCCTGGACCGGGTCTTCGAGGAGCTCGACGACCTCGTGGCGGGCAGCGACCACTTCGAGTTCTACTGGTTCCCCGCCACGCGCCGCGCCCTGACCCTGCGCAACACCCGGGTCGACGCCGGGGTGAACGCGGGGTCGGGTCTCGCGCACTCCCTGCGGAAGGCGGCCGGGGCGGCCCGCTCCTTCCTCGACGAGGAGGTGCTGTCGAACGCGCTCTTCGGGACCGTCAACCAGATCGCGACCCTGATCCCGGCGGCGACCCCCACGCTGAACGCGATCTCGGCCCGCGCCCTGAGCGCCCGCCGGTACACCGCGCCGTCGCACCAGGTGTTCTGCACCCACCGCCGGGTGCGGTTCCGCGAGATGGAGTACGCGGTGCCGCGGGCTGCCGTGGTCGACGTGCTGAACCAGCTCGACGCCTGGCAGCGGTCCACCGGCGAGAACGTCCCGTTCCCGGTCGAGGTGCGCTTCGCCCCCGCCGACGACGTGTGGCTCTCGACCGCGTACGGCCGCGACACCGCGTACGTCGCCGTGCACCAGTACTGGCGGCTGCCGTACGCGCGGTACTTCGACGCCGCCGAGCAGATCTTCACCGCCGCGGGCGGGCGCCCGCACTGGGGCAAGATGCACACGCGTGACGCCGACTACCTGGCGGGCCAGTACCGCCGCTTCGGCGACTTCCGGCGGGCGCGCGAGGCGGCCGACCCCGAGGGCGTGTTCGCCAACCCGTACACCCAGCGGGTCTTCGCGATCTAGGCCCGGGCGCCCGGGCGGGGACGGCGAGACCTCAGGGCTGCATGTCGTCGAACACGTCGTGCGTCAGGTCAGCGAAGGCGGACCGCGCCGCGGCGTCGTCCTGGTCGACCATCCAGGCCAGCTCGATGCCGTCGATCCGGATCGCCACGGTGCGCGCCAGCGCGTCGATGTCGGTCCGGTACTTGGCCTCGGCGACCTCGGCCAGCCGCAGCAGGTACTCCCGCGTCATCACGATGCTCTGCTTGAGGTGCGCCTGCGCCACCTCGCGCAGCACCGGCGTGCGCGCGCCCGAGACGGCGAACTCGAAGGTGAGCAGCCGCATGTGCTGGTGCTGCTTGAGGCCCGTCAGGAGGGCGTCCACGGCCGTGTCGGCCAGGGTGGTGCGGTCCGGCCCGACCTCCAGCGCCGAGATCATGGGCTCGGACGCCCGCATCGCGATGGCCCGGCCCATGGCCCGCAGCATCGCGTCCTTGTCGTCGAAGCAGTAGTGCACGGTGCCCAGCGAGATGCCGGCCTCCTGCGCCACGCGGCGCACGGTCACCGACTCGACGCCCTCGCGCATCGCCACGCTCAGCCCGGCCTCGACGATCTCGGCGCGCCGTTCGTCCAGCGGCTTGCGCTTGTTGTTCATGCCGCTGCCCTGCCGTCGGGCACGACGAGCGCCGTCGCGATCGCCGCGACACCCTCGCCGCGCCCGGTCAGCCCGAGCGCATCGGTGGTGGTCGCGGTCAGGGAGACGGGCGCGCCTGCGGCGGCGGACAGCGCCGCCTGAGCCTCGTCGCGCCGCGTGCCCACCCGCGGATGGTTTCCGATCACCTGTACAGCCACATTGCCGATCATGTACCCCGCAGACCGAACGCGCCTCGCGGCCTCGGCCAGCAGCGTGGTCCCGGAGGCCCCCGCCCACTCGGGACGGCCGGTCCCGAAGTGCGACCCGAGGTCGCCCAGGCCCGCCGCGGAGAACAGCGCGTCGGCCGCCGCGTGCGCGGCGACGTCGGCGTCGGAGTGCCCGGCCAGGCCGCGTTCGCCCGGCCAGTGCAGGCCCCCGAGCCACATCTCGCGGTCCGTCCCGTCCGGCGCGAAGGCGTGCACGTCGACGCCGATGCCCGTGCGCGGCAGGGGGTACGCGGCGGCCGGGACGGCGGGGTCCGGCGTGCTCGACGGGTCGGTCATGCGTTGCTCTCCTGCAGCACGAGGGACGCGAGCCACAGGTCGCGTTCGGTGGTGATCTTGAAGGCGGCGGCGTCCCCCGGCACGATGTGCACCGGCTCGCCGAGCACCTCGACGAGGCCGGCGTCGTCCGTCGCCGCGAGGTGCTCCGCCTGGGCCCGGGCGGCGCCCGTCCTGTGCGCGCGCACCAGCAGGTCGCGCGCGAACCCCTGGGGCGTCTGCACGGCCCGCAGCATCGAGCGGTCCGGGGTCCCCGTGACCAGCTCGGCGTCGCCGTCCGGCCGCACCTGCTTCACCGTGTCCGTGACCGGCAGCCCGGGCACCACGGCCCCGTGGCCGCTGCGGACGGCCGCCACGACCCGCCGGACGAGGTCCGGGGGGACGAGCGGGCGAGCCGCGTCGTGCACCAGCACCACGTCGTCACCGGGCCGGGCGCGCGCCAGGCCGGCGTGCACCGAGGCCTGCCGGGTGGGGCCGCCGTCCGTCACCTCGACAGGGACGTCGACGTGCGGGTCGTCGGCCATGAGGTCGGCCATCACGCCCACGAGCCCGTCGGGCGCGGTCACCACGATCGAGTCCACGACTCCCGACGCCGCCAGGCGCCGCGCCGCGTGCAGCACGAGCGGGAAGCCGTCGAGCTCCACCAGTGCCTTGGGCAGGTCTCTGCCTAGTCGGGAGCCCGAGCCGGCGGCCGTCAGGATTGCAAGGGTCGTCATCTCGTCGGGGTCCCCACAGGATCATGATTGAAGCGAAGGATCCCGTGGGGCACGATGCACCGGTCGCCAGACCGGTGCATCAGTGGAGCTGGGGATCCTGTGGGTGGGTCAGGAAGCGAGGACCTCGTCGAGGATGGCTTCCGCCTTCTCCTCCTCGGTGTGCTCGGCCAGCGCGAGCTCGGACACCAGGATCTGCCGTGCCTTCGCGAGCATTCGCTTCTCACCTGCGGAAAGACCGCGGTCGGCGTCACGGCGGGACAGGTCGCGAACGACCTCGGCCACCTTGATGACATCGCCCGACGCGAGCTTCTCGAGGTTCGCCTTGTACCGGCGCGACCAGTTGGTGGGCTCTTCCGTGTACGGCGCGCGAAGCACCTCGAACACGCGGTCGAGACCCTCCTGGCCGACGACGTCGCGTACCCCCACCAGGTCGACGTTCTCCGCCGGGACCTCGATGGTCAGGTCGCCCTGGGCAACCTTGAGCTTCAGGTACATCTTTTCTTCGCCGCGAATCTTGCGGGTCTTGATCTCTTCGATCAGCGCCGCGCCATGGTGCGGGTAGACAACCGTCTCGCCTACTGTGAACGTCATCTGCAGATGTCCCCTTTCCCTGAAACCAGGTTACCACGGCGTGATCTGAAGAACTTGCACCCTTGGCGTTTGTCCGACCCCCTCGCGAACAGCGTTTCCGCAGGTCAGAGCGTTGTCCGCCCGGGTAGGTGGGGTGATCCTCACCTCCGCGACCCCGGTCGGATCGTTCCGTAGCCGTGACCGTTGCCACTCCCTGACCGGGTGGTTCGTCACCTTCGGCGATGCGCGGGCACGCCCTCGGGCCCACTAGGATATTGCGGGGATCCGACCCCGCCCGAACCAGACGAACATCAGGGAGTTCACCGTGTCCCGTCGCGCCACCGCCGCCCGAGGCGCCCGCACCACCGCCGTCGCGGCGGTCCTCGCTGCGGGAGCCCTCCTGCTGGCGGCCTGCGCCCCGACCACAACGACGAAGCCCTACGACCCGTCCGACGGCGTCGGGGTCTCCGTCCTGGGCGAGGAGGACACGGACCTGCGCGGCATCAACCTCATGGTCGTGTCCGCCGCCGAGGGCGAGGCCGGCAACGTGCTGGGCGCGCTGGCCAACGAGACGGCCGACGACGCGTCGTTCACGCTCCAGGCCCCCGGCGCCGCCCCCGTGATCGTCGAGGTCCCGGCAGGCGGCACCATCTACCTGGGCACCGAGACCGGCGAGGCCGCCCTGCTCGACACCGTGGGCGCCGCACCGGGCAACTACCTCGACGCGACCCTGACCGTCGGCACCGACACCAAGGAGTTCCAGCTCCCGGTCCTTGACGGCACCCTCTCGGAGTACGCCGACTACCTCCCGGTCGAGGTGCTCGTCGACCCGTCGGTGTCGCCGTCCCCCTCCCCCTCGGAGTGACCCGCCGGGCTCCCGGCCCGGCACACAGTCAGCAAACACACCTCTGGCGAGGTAGGACCGCCGTCCTACCTCGCCAGAGGTGTGTTCCGGCCGGGGCCGGTCAGCGACGGCCCGTCACCCGAAGCGGCCCGAGACGTAGTCCTCGGTGGCCTTCTCCGCCGGCGACGAGAAGATCGTCGCGGTGTCGTTCATCTCGATGAGGCGGCCGGGCTTGCCGGTGCCCGCGATGTTGAAGAACGCCGTCCGGTCGCTCACGCGCGCCGCCTGCTGCATGTTGTGCGTGACGATGACGATCGTGTAGTCCTTCTTGAGCTCCTGGATCAGGTCCTCGATCGCCAGCGTGGAGATCGGGTCCAGGGCCGAGCACGGCTCGTCCATGAGGACCACCTGCGGCTTCACCGCGATGGCGCGGGCGATGCAGAGGCGCTGCTGCTGGCCGCCCGACAGGCCGGAACCGGGCTTCTCCAGGCGGTCCTTGACCTCGTTCCAGAGGTTGGCGCCGCGCAGGGACGACTCGACCAGGTTGTCCGCGTCCGACTTGCTGATCCGCTTGTTGTTCAGCTTCACGCCCGCCAGCACGTTGTCCCGGATGGACATGGTGGGGAACGGGTTGGGGCGCTGGAACACCATGCCGACCGTCCGGCGCACGGCCACGGGATCGACGTCGTCGCCGTACAGGTCGACGCCCTCGAGCTCCACGGAGCCGTCGACGCGGGCCCCGGGGATCACCTCGTGCATGCGGTTCAGGGTGCGCAGGAACGTCGACTTGCCGCAGCCCGACGGGCCGATGAAGGCCGTGACGGACTTGGGGTCGATCGTCATGGACACACCCTCCACGGCGAGGAAGTCGCCGTAGTAGATGTTCAGGTCTTTCACGTCGATGCGCTGTGCCATCGGATCATTCCTTCGTGTGAGCTGCGGCTGAGGCGGGTCTGCGCGTCAGCGCAGCTTCGGGGAGAACCACCGGGTCACGAGGCGCCCGATGAGGTTGAGGAGCATGACGATGATGATCAGCAGGAGCGCGGCGGCCCAGGCCCGGTCGAAGTTGATGTTCACCAGGCAGTCAAGCGCATCCTCGCGGCAGGGCACAGGGCCCTGCCGGTACTGGCTGAAGATGTAGACGGGCAGCGTCATCATGCGGCCGTCGAACGGGTTGAAGTTGATCGAGTCCGAGACGCCGGCGGTGATCAGGATCGGGGCGGTCTCGCCGATCACGCGGGCGATGGAGAGCAGCACGCCCGTCGTGATGCCGGCGACGGAGGTGCGCAGCACGACCCGGACGACGGTGAGCCACTTGGGCACGCCCAGCGCGTACGACGCCTCCCGCAGCTCGTTGGGCACGAGCTTGAGCATCTCCTCGCAGGAGCGCACGACCACGGGGATCATCAGCACGCTCAGGGCGACCGCCGCGATGATGCCGAGCTTGGCGCCCGGGCCCAGGAAGATCGTGAACAGCGCGAAGGCGAACAGACCCGCGACGATGGACGGGATACCCGTCATGACGTCCACGAAGAAGGTCGTGGCCCGGGCGAGCGCGCCCCGCCCATACTCGACGAGGTAGATCGCCACCAGCAGGCCGATCGGCACCGAGATGACCGTGGCGGTCAGCGTGATCATCAGCGTGCCGACGGCGGCGTGGTAGGCGCCGCCCATGTCCATACCGCCGAAGACGCCGCGCATCGACGTGAAGAGGAAGTCACCGTTGAACCGCTCGATGCCGTTCACGAGGACGGTCCACAGCAGGGACACCAGCGGGATCACGGCGAGCGTGAAGGCGCCGTAGATCAGCACCGTCATGATGCGGTCGGTGCGCCTGCGGCCGGTGTCCGCGGCGGTCAGGAGGGCACGCGTGCGCTCGGCGGCGCCGGTGTCGTCCGTGATCGAGGTCGTGGCGCTCATCAGTTGGCTCCCGAGAATTCCTTGCGCCGCGCGACGATCGCGCGGGCGCCCATGTTGACCACCATGGTGATGACGAACAGCGCGAGGCCGGTGGCGATGAGCACGTTCACCGCGAGCCCGCTGGCCTCGGCGAACCGCGACGCGATGAAGGCGGCGATGGTCTGCTGCTGGCCGGAGTCGAAGATCTGGAACGAGTAGAGGATGCCGGGCGACAGGATCATCAGGACCGCCATCGTCTCGCCGAGCGCGCGGCCGAGGCCGAGCATCGCGGCGGAGATCACGCCGGAGCGGCCGAACGGCAGCACGGCGGTGCGGATCATCTCCCAGCGTGTGGCGCCCAGGGCGAGCGCCGCCTCCTCGTGCAGCGTCGGGGTCTGCAGGAAGACCTCGCGGGAGACGGCGGTGATGATCGGCAGGACCATCACCGCGAGCACCACGGACGCCGTCGCGAGCGAGCGGCCCGTGTTCGTCACGTTCACGGTCCAGAACGGCAGGAAGTCGAGGACGCCCGCGATCCACACCCACACGTCGCTGATGATCGGGGCCAGCGTGCGCCCGCCCCAGAGGCCGAACACCACGGACGGGATCGCCGCGAGGAGGTCGATCACGTAGCCGATCACCGAGGCGGCGCGGCGCGGCGCGTAGTGCGAGATGAACAGCGCGATCCCGATGGCGACCGGCGTCGCGAGCAGCAGCGCCATGGCCGCGGCCAGCAGGGTGCCGAACACGAGGGGGCCGACCAGGTCCCAGAGCGAGTTCATCCCCGCGGGCAGGCCGCCCTTGCCGCTGAGCTCCTCGGGCGAGGCCATCAGCGCGGGCAGGCCGCGCGCGATGAGGAACACCGCGACGGCCGCCAGGACCAGCAGCAAGAACGCGCCGGACCCGGTGGTGATCCAGCGGAACACCCGGCTGAAGCCGCGTTCGGTGTCGCCGTGGTTGCGCCGTCGGGCGGGCGGCTTCAGTCGGCCGGGCTGGGCGTCCGGCGGACTGTCGGTGGTGGTCACAAGAGCTCCTCGATGCTCGTCGCTCGTGGTGGGGGGATCGGGATCAGTGACTGACATGGCTGTGCCGGCGACCGGACCTGCGACGCCGTCGGCGCCGTTCGGTCCGGCCGCCGGCCGGTGTTCATGTGTTTCGTCAGCCGACCGTGATCGACTCGATCGCGGCGGCGACCTGCTCGGCGGTGGCCGCCGAGATGGGCGCGTTGCCCGCGGCGTCGGCCGCGGCCTGCTGGCCCTCCTCGGAGGCCTGGTAGGCCAGGAAGGCCTTGACGAAGTTGCCCTGCGCCTCGTCGGCGTAGTTGGTGCAGGCGATGGCGTACGACACGAGCACCAGCGGGTAGGTGGTCGGGTCGGTCAGCGTGCGGTCGACCTCGATGGCGAAGTCGTGCTCGGCGCGGCCCTCGACGCGCGGGGAGGCGTCAACCGTGGCAGCGGCGCCCTCGGGCGTGTGCTCCACGAACTCCTCGCCGACCTTGATGGCCGCGGTGCCCAGCGTGCCGACCTTGGAGGCGTCGGCGTAGGTGACGGCGCCCTCGGTGTCGGTCACGACACCGACCACACCGGACGTGCCCTCGGCGGAGTCGCCGCCCTTGAGCGGCCAGACACCGTCGGGCTCGTCGGTCCAGGCCTCGGGGGCCGTCGCCGAGAGGTACTCGGTGAAGTTCTCGGTGGTGCCCGAGTCGTCGAGGCGGTGCACCGGCGTGATGTCGGTGTCCGGGAGGTCGGCGTCGGGGTTGTCGGCCGCGATCGCGTCGTCGTTCCACTTCTTGATCTCGCCGTTGAAGATGTTGGCGATGACCTCGGAGGAGAGGTTCAGCGAGTCGACGCCGGGCAGGTTGAAGGCCACGGCGATCGGGCTCACGTAGATCGGCAGGTCGATCGCGCCGTCGGGGCCGCAGACCTCGGCCGAGGCGGCGAGCTCCTCGTCGTCGAGCGCGGAGTCCGAACCGGCCCACTGCACGCCGCCCGCGAGGAACTGCTCGCGGCCCGCGCCGGAGCCGGCCGGGTCGTAGTTGATCGTGACGTCCGGGTTCGCGCCCTGGAAGCCGGCGACCCAGGCCTCCATCGCGGACTCCTGGGACGACGCCCCGGCGCCGGCGAAGTCGCCGGAGATGGCCTCGCCGCCCGCTGCCTCACTGGGCTCGGCACCGGTCGTCGGGTCAGACCCGCAGGCTGCGAGGCTCAGCGCGAGCGCGCCCACCATGACAGCGGAGCCAACGCGGGGGAATCGGCTGATCTTCACGTGTCTTTCCATCCTGTTCAAGTCGTACGCGCGGCGAGCGCCGCGGCGTCAGTCGGGACGCTAGGCAGGTGGAGTGACCTGCTCACCAGGTCCAGGTAAACGGAGGGTGAACAAGCCCGCGGGAAGCGGGTGATACGCAACACGATCACCATGACACGCCCTGCCGCGAGCCACCCGCCGTGCGTTCCGGAGGTCATCCGCCGGCCTGCTCCTCCGGGCGGTCCCGGGTCAGGTAGATGGCCTTCGCGGCCTCGGCAATCCAGGCCTGGACGTCGGGCGAGATCGCGGCGTTGCCCGCTGCCGCGGCCGCGCGCTGCTGCCCCTCGGCCGACGCGACGTACGCGACGAACTCCTTGACGAAGCTGCCCTTCGCCTTGTCCTCGTACCGCGAGCACACGACGAGGTAGGACACGAGCACCATCGGATAGGCGAAGGGCTTGTCGATCGTCCGGTCGAGGGCGAAGGCGAGGTCGTGCTCGTAGCGGTTCTCGATCCGCGGCGAGATGTCGACGACGGCAGCCGCTGCGTCCGCGCTGTAGGGCACGTACTCGTCGCCGACCAGGATGGCGGCGCGCCCGAGGTCGGACGTGCGGGAGGCGTCGGCGTAGGTGATGCCGCCCGGCGTGGAGCGGACCGTGTCCGTGACGCCGCCCGTCCCCTCGGCCGCGAAGCCCTGCGGCAGCGGCCAGACGCCGTCCGGCGGGTACGGCCAGGCGCCGGGCGCCGTGGCGTGCAGGTAGTCGGTGAAGTTCTCGGTGGTGCCGGAGTCGTCGGACCGGTGCACCGGCGTGATCTCCAGCGCGGGCAGCTTCGCCTCGGGGTTGGCCGCGACGATCGCCGGGTCGTCCCACCGCGTGACCTGGCCCGTGAAGATCCGCGCGATGAGGTCGGAGGACAGGTTGAGCTGGTCGACCCCCTCGACGTTGAAGGCGACCGCGATCGGGCTGATGTAGACCGGCAGGTCGATCGCGTTGCCGCCGTCGCATGCCGGGCCCGAGGCTGCCATCTCCTCGTCGCTCAGCGCGACGTCGGAGGCACCGAAGGCCGTGTTGCCCGCGAGGAACGACTCGCGCCCGTCGCCCGACCCGACGGGGTCGTAGCTGACCGCGGCGTCGGGGTGCTGCTCCTGGAACCCGCTGATCCAGGCCTCCATCGCCGACTCCTGGGACGAGGCACCGGCGCCGGCGAACGTGCCGGCGACGACCTGCGCCTCGGCGGTGGCCGTCGGCTCCGCCTCGCCGCCGAACCCGGGCAGCCCGGCCGCGGCGCAGCCCGCGAGCGGCAGCACGAGGGCGCCGGCGGTGGCGGCGGAGACGAGGCGGGTGTAATGGGGGGTGCTCACGGTTCGCGAAACTACTCAGGGGCGCGGTCCCGCGAGCAAACGCCGGATGAACGGAGGGTGACCAGCGTTCACGTTTCACCCGTGAGGTGCGCCACTTCCGGGGCGCACCTCACCGGGGGTCACCCCTCGTCGTCGGCCAGCTTGTAGCCCAGACCGCGCACCGTGAGCAGGTACTTCGGGGTGCCCGGGTCGGGCTCGATCTTCGAGCGGATCCGCTTGACGTGGACGTCGAGCGTCTTGGTGTCGCCCACGTAGTCGGCGCCCCAGACGCGGTCGATGAGCTGGCCGCGGGTCAGCACCCGGCCGGCGTTGCGCATCAGCAGCTCGAGCAGGTCGAACTCCTTGAGCGGCAGGGCCACGCTCTCCCCGGAGACGGCCACGGTGTGCCGCTCCACGTCCATCCGCACCGGCCCCACCTCCAGCACGCCGTCCTCGTCCTGGTCCGTGGAGTCGGTGGGCTGCCGGCGCCGCAGCACGGCCCGCACCCGGGCCAGCAGCTCCCGGTAGGAGTACGGCTTGGTCACGTAGTCGTCGGCGCCGAGCTCCAGGCCCACCACCTTGTCGATCTCGGAGTCCTTCGCGGTCAGCATGATGACCGGCACGTCACCGCGGGCCCGCAGCTCGCGGCACACCTCGGTGCCCGACAGGCCGGGCAGCATCAGGTCGAGCAGCACGAGGTCC
This sequence comes from Promicromonospora sp. NPDC059942, assembly GCF_042731755.1. Taxonomy (NCBI): domain Bacteria; kingdom Bacillati; phylum Actinomycetota; class Actinomycetes; order Micrococcales; family Promicromonosporaceae; genus Promicromonospora; species Promicromonospora sp. NPDC059942. The sequence continues at coordinate 45,588 of NZ_JBHWLR010000013.1, read as the reverse complement.
GCCCCCTCCGCGTCGTACGCGGCGAGCGCCGAGACGCCGTCGGCGGCCTCGATCACCTCGAACCCCTCGCGGGTCAGCTGGTACGTCAGCGGGTCCCGGTACGACTCCTCGTCCTCGACCACCAGGATGCGCGTCACGCACCTACCTCCTCGTTCTTCGTGGCCGCGGTGTCCGCGGCCTTGTGCTGGTCCTGCTCGTCGTGCTGCTCCTGTTGCTCGCCCTGGTCCTGCTCGTCGCCCTCGCGGACGACGTCGGCCAGGGAGGGCGGGGTGACCCGGCCTGCGCCGGGCCGGTCCGCGGAGGGGATCCGCAGCGTGAAGGTCGAGCCCCGCCCGGGCTCGGACCACATCTGGACGTCGCCGCCGTGGTCGGCCGCGACATGCTTGACGATACTGAGCCCCAGGCCGGTCCCGCCGGTGTCGCGCGAGCGCGCCGGGTCCACCCGGTAGAAGCGTTCGAAGACGCGGTCCTGCGCGTCCTCGGCAATCCCGACGCCCTGGTCCACGACGGCGATCTCGACGAGGCCGCCCCGCTCGTTCACCCCGACGCCCACCCGGCTGGCGGGCCCGGAGTAGGCCACGGCGTTGTCGACCAGGTTGCGGACCGCGGTGACCAGGAGGTTGTGGTCCCCGTACACCTCGGTGTCCAGGTCGCCGCCCATGGTGATCGCGATGTTCTTGGCCTGGGCCGTGGTGCGCGCCCGGTCGACCGCCTCCTCCACGACCTCGCGGATCGGGACGGGCGTCAGCTTGGGCACCGCGCCGGCGCCCTGCAGCCGGGACAGCTCGATGATCTCCTGCACCAGCGCGGACAGCCGCACGGCCTCGCGCTGCATGCGCTCGGTGAACCGGCGGACGGCGACGGGGTCGTCGGCGGCGTCGGCCACGGTCTCCGCGAGCAGCGCCAGCGCGCCGACCGGCGTCTTCAGCTCGTGGGACACGTTGACGACGAAGTCGCGGCGGATCGCCTCGACGCGGCGGGCCTCCGTGCGGTCCTCGGCGAGCACCAGCACCCGGTCCAGGCCGAGCGGCGCGACGCGCACCTGCAGCAGCACCGTGCCCTGGCCCACCGGGCCGCGGGGCAGCTCCAGCTCCTGCTCGCGGATCACGCCGTCGCGCCGCACCAGGGCGACCAGGTCGGTGATGGCGGCGTGCACCAGGGCGTCGTTGCGCACCACGCCGAGGGCGTAGGCCGGGGGCGACGCGCGGATCACCTCGTCCTCGCCGTCGAGCACGACGGCGGCAGAACGCAGCACGGAGAGCACACGTACGAGGCCCGCGTCGAGCTCGTCGGGTTCGGTCGGGGGCAGGGCGTGCTGATGCCGTTCGGAGACGCGGAACGCCACGGTGGCGACCACGCCGACGATCACGCCGAGAATTCCGGCGACCAGCACCGGTACCCCGGAGATGATTCCGTCCACGCCTCCAGGGTAGGTCGACGTTTCAACCGCTGACGGACGTGGGCGGGCGGTCGGAGGATCGCGTCGCCTACTGTTCATGTCAGGGAGGAAGAGCGTTAACCTCCCAGTACATCGCGCCGTCGAACCTAGGTGGGTGCGGGCGGTAGCTGTGCCGTGCGCCGTTCCGGGACGTGTCCGGGCGGCCGGCCCGGCCGTGCGTCGGCCCTGCCCGCCTCACGGCGGCGCGACAGCGGACGCGAACCGTTCGCGCGCCACGAGTGCGAGAGGAAACCGATGCGACAGATCTTCGATGCCGAGCTCCAGCAGGTCGGCGACGACCTGACCGAGATGAGCAGGCTCGTCGAGTCCGCCATCACCCGCGCCGGAACGGCGCTGCTGGAGGCCGACCTTCAGCTTGCGCAGGAGGTGATCGCCTCCGACAAGACCATCGACGCCATCGAGGACTCGCTCGACGAGCGGTGCGTGCACCTGCTCGCGCAGCAGGCCCCGGTCGCGACCGACCTGCGGGTGGTCGTCAGCGCCCTGCGCATGAGCGCGTCGCTGGAGCGGATGGGCGACCTGGCGCGCCACGTCGCCCAGGTGGCGCGCGGGCGCTACCCCGCCCAGGCGATCGTCCCGGAGGCCCGGGACACGTTCGCCAAGATGCACGACGCCGCCGTCCGGGTGGCCCAGCGCACCACCAAGCTGCTCGCCACGCGCGACCTGTCGGTGGCCGAGGCGCTGGAGCGCGACGACGACATCATCGACGAGCTGCACCAGGAGACGTTCAACACGCTCCTGGCGCCGGGCTGGCAGGGCACCGTGCAGGAGGCCGTCGACGTGACGCTGGTGGGCCGCTACTACGAGCGGTTCGGCGACCACGGCGTGTCGGTCGCCCGCCGCGTGACCTTCCTGGTCACGGGCGACTTCCCGGAGGAGTGACCCACCCGCCCCTTACAAACCGTTGAGTGCTGGGTGTTTTTTTTTTTTTTTTTTTTCTCAGAGACACAAAACCAACCCCCCCCAACTTTTTTCTCGTTTTTTTTTGGTCCCTGTTTGTTTCTCTCTCGCTCTTCTCTCTTCTTT
>NZ_JBHWLR010000013.1:0-43093 GCF_042731755.1 Promicromonospora sp. NPDC059942 | reverse complement strand
GCGTCTTCTGGGGGGGTACACCCCCCCCCCCCTCCCACCCGTTGGGTTTCTGCTTGTTCCCTCTCCGACCCCCCGAAAAGACAAAACCACCCAGCACTCAACGGGTTTTTTACGGGTGGGTCAGCGGCCCTGGTTGGCTACCGCGGCGATCGCGTCCTTCGCGGCCTCCGGGTCCAGGTACGTGCCGCCCGGCTTCACCGGCGCGAGGGTCTCCTCGTCCAGCTCGTAGACCAGCGGGATGCCCGTCGGGATGTTCAGCCCGGCGATGGCCTCGTCCGAGACGCCGTCGAGGTGCTTGACCAGGGCCCGCAGCGAGTTGCCGTGCGCGGCGACCAGCACGGTCTTGCCGGCCTTGAGGTCGGGGACGATCTCGCTCTCCCAGTACGGCAGGGCGCGGTCGAGCACGAGCTTGAGGGCCTCCGTGCGGACGACGGGGGCGTCCGCGTAGCGCGGGTCCGCGTCCTGGCTGAACTCCGAGCCCAGCTCGATCTCCGGCGGCGGGACGTCGTACGAACGGCGCCAGAGCATGAACTGCTCCTCGCCGAACTCCTCGAGCGTCTGCTTCTTGTCCTTGCCCTGCAGCGCGCCGTAGTGGCGCTCGTTGAGGCGCCAGCTGCGCTTCACCGGGATCCAGTGGCGGTCGGCGACGTCGAGCGCCAGGTTCGCCGTCATGATGGCGCGGCGCAGCAGCGACGTGTGCAGGACGTCCGGGTTCACCCCGGCCTCCTTGAGGAGCGCGCCACCGCGCTTGGCCTCCTCGACGCCCTTCTCGGAGAGGGCGACATCCACCCAGCCGGTGAACAGGTTCTTGGCGTTCCACTCGCTCTCGCCGTGGCGGAGCAGCACGAGGGTGTAGGTCATGGGCTCCATCCTGCCGCACTTTTCCGGGGCCGATGATGCCGCCCCTCCCGCGGTCTCAGAGCGTGGACGGACCCCGGCCGCAGGCGCGGCGGGCCTCGACGTGGTGCTTGCGGGCCCGCTCGTAGACGTCCAGCATCTCGTCGGCCGCGCGGTCCCAGCCGAACCGGGTCGCCGAGTTGCGGGCGCCGACGGCCAGCCGCGCGCGCAGCTCGTCGTCGTCCAGGAGGCTCTTGAGCACCAGGGCCCAGGTCTCTGGCTCGTGGTCGGGCACGAGCACGCCGGAGACGCCGTCCTGGACCACCGTGCGCAGGCCGCCCACGGCCGCCGCGACCACCGGCGTGCCCGACGCCTGGGCCTCGGCCGCGACCAGCCCGAACGACTCGCTGTGCGACGGCACGGCCACCAGGTCGGCGGCGCGGAAGTAGTCGGCGAGCGTCTCCTGCGGCACCGGAGGCCGCACCCGCACGTGCGCGGCCACGCCCTCCTGATAGGCGAGCGCCTCGAGCTCGCGGACGGCCGTGGGCCGCCCGGACGCGCCGCCCAGCACCACGAGCAGCGGCGGCTGCCCGTCACCCTCCGACCAGACCCGCTCCCCCAGCGCCCGGACCAGCACGTCCGGCCCCTTGAGCAGCTGCACCCGGCCCGCGAACAGCACGATCTTGCGGTCCGTCGGCAGCGCGAGCCGCTCGCGCAGCTCGGCCCGCTGCCGGGCGCACACGACGGGGTCGTCGGCGTCGTGCGGCGGGGCGAACACCCCGAGGTCCACGCCCGGCTGCACCACGCGCACCAGAGCGGGATCGGCCTGGTAGTCACGCACCAGGTCAGCAGCCTCCTGCTCCGTGTTCGCGACCAGCGCGTCGGACTCGGCGACCACCTGCTCCTCGCCGATGATCCGGCCCTGCGGCTCGGGGGCGTCCCCCGGCGCGAGGGAGGCGTTCTTCACGCGCGCCATGGTGTGCATGGTGTGCACCAGCGGCACGTCCCAGCGCTCCGCCGCGATCCAGCCCACCTGGCCGGAGAGCCAGTAGTGCGTGTGCAGCACGTCGTACCAGCCCTCGGGGCGGTGCGCCTCGGCGCGCAGCACGCCCGCGGCGAAGGCGCACAGCTGCCCCGGCAGGTCGTTCTTGTCCAGCCCTTCGTACGGCCCGGCGGCCACGTGCACCACGCGGACGCCGGGTTCGGCGTCGGTCACCTTGGGCTGGGCCGACGTCGTCGCCCGGGTGTAGATCTCCACCTGCGCGCCCCGGCGGGCCAGCGCCTTCGACAGCTCCAGCACGTACACGTTCATGCCGCCGGCGTCGCCCGTGCCGGGCTGCTCCAGCGGTGACGTGTGCACGGAGACCATCGCGATCCGGAGCGGACGAGGGGCGTCCGGCTCCACGAGACCGGGCGGCAGGCTGTCGCGCATCACGCCTCCAGGACGCACGCGGGCACGGGCAGCTCCAGCCGGTCGGTGATCTCGCCCTGGCCCGACGCGCGGTCGAGCCGGACCGCCACGAGCTCGTCCGTGTTCTGCGCGGCCACGACCACGACCTCGCCGTCGGCCAGGACCGCGTGGTGGCGCGGCCAGGCGCCGGCGCCGAGGTCGACGTCGGCGACGTTCTCGATCGTCAGGTGGCCGGCCCGGCCGGACTGCCCGTCTGCGTCGTCCGCCGCGCGCACCCGGAGCACCGCCAGGACGTCCGGGCCCCGGACGCCCACGTGCACGAGGTCCCCGGCGACGGTGATGTGCGAGGGGTACCCGGGGGCGCCGTCGGGCAGGGTGCGGGCGGTGATCGCCACCGAGCCGACGTGCTCCAGGCGGCCCGGGCCCGCGGGGACCAGCACGTGCAGGCGGCAGTCCAGCTCGCCGGCGAGCAGGATCGTGCCGTCGGGCAGCTCGACGAGGTGGCGGGGTCCCGTACCGGGCGGCAGGACGGCGGCGATCTCGCCGGCCGCCGGGCCGGAACCGTCCAGCGGGTAGGTGCGCAGCTCGTCGGTGCCGAGGTCGGCCACGAGCACGCGGTCGCCCCACAGGTGCACGAAGTGGGCGTGCGAACCCTCCTGCCGGTCCGTCACCGGACCCGTCCCCTCGTGCGGGAAGGCGCGGGCCTCCCCCGGGACACCGGAGTCGGTCAGGGGCACCACGGCGGCGACGCCGTCGCCGTAGTTGGCGACCCAGGCCGCGGAACCGGTGGCGACGACGTGGCACGGGCTCGCACCGCCCGAGACGGCCGTGCCCGCGAGGGCGAGCGAGCCGCCGTCGGACACGTGGAACGACGTGAGCAGGCCCGGCTCGGTCTCGCCGACCGCCAGGAGCGTGCGCCCCGACGGGTCGAGCGCGAGGAACGAGGGCGACGCGACCGGGGCGGCGAGCCCGGCGCCCGCGAACCGTCCGGCCGTGTCGATCTCGGCGCGCCAGACGCCCTCACCGGTACCCGGCTCGGCCCCGGCCTTCGGATAGGTGCCGATCCACAGGGCGGTGGTGGGGTTGCTCATGCGAGCAGCCTAATGACGTCCGACGGGTGCTCCGGCCGGGAAAGCACGGCGCCCCGGCCGCCCCTCGTCGAGGGGCGCCGGGGCGCGATGTGCCGTCGTGAGTACGTCGGCGTCAGCCGTTCGCCTTCGCGTAGGCGTCCTGCACCTCGGCCGAGATGCGCCCACGGTCGCTGACCGTGTAGCCGTTGGCCTTGGCCCATTCACGCACCGCTGCGGTGTCGCTTCCGGAACGGGACCGGCGCGTGGTGGCGGTCCGCGCAACAGCGGACTTCACCTTGCGAGCGTGGCCGACCCACGAAGCGAGCGAATCACGCAGCTGTGCCGCGTGCTCGGCATTGAGGTCGATCTCGTAGGAGACGCCGTCGAGGCCGAAGTTCACGGTCTCGTCGGCGGCACCGCCATCGATGTCGTCTTCGAGAACAAGCTGAACCTTCTGAACCATACGGGTACTTCCCTTCCGCGCCACAAATTCCGGGGTTAGTTCGCGAGCATGCCGCACTCAATATTGACATGTCAATAATGAGCATGTGACACCGATCACGAAAACTTCACCCTGGTTCGTGAAGTGCGCGGATTTGATCCGCGAAGGCCCGTGCGGATAACCTCGCCCGCGCGGATCAGTGCGAAGCGGAATTCCTGGTGTTTTCCGTCGTCGCCGTCATGCCCTCGCGATCCATTCGCTCGAGAGCCTCACGCTCGTGACGGTCCGCCCGGAGGATCTTTCGCATCGCAAACCAGAACAACAGGCCGACCCCGACCGAGGGCGTCAGCCCCGCGAGCACCGCAAGCGTCGTATCCATCACAAGATCCTCACATACTCGTCTGCGTGGCCGAAATCCTCAGGCCTGCGGCTTCACCAGCGGGAAAAGGATGGTCTCCCGGATACCCTGGCCCGTCAGGGCCATGAGCAGACGGTCGATGCCCATGCCCATTCCGCCCGAAGGGGGCATCGCGAATTCCATCGCAGTCAGGAAATCCTCGTCGAGCAGCATGGCCTCGTCATCGCCCGCCGCGGCCATCCTGGCCTGCGCCTCGAAGCGCTGACGCTGGACCACGGGGTCGACCAGCTCGGAATAGCCCGTGGCCAGCTCGAAGCCGCGCACGTACAGGTCCCACTTCTCGACCTGGCCCTTTTCCGAGCGGTGGTCGCGCGTGAGCGGCGACGTCTCGACCGGGAAATCCCGTACGAACGTCGGTGCCGTCAGGTGGTCGCCCACCCGGTGCTCCCAGAGCGTCTCGACGAGCTTTCCGTGATTCAGGATCTTCTTGTTGCCGACCTCGACATCGAGCCGCTCGGCGATCTTCTCGAGCTCCTCGACGGAGGTGTCGGCGGTGATCTCCTCGCCCAGGCTTTCGGAGAGCGTGTCGTACATCCGCAGATTTGCCCATTCCCCGCCCAGGTCGTACTCCGAGCCGTCGGGAAGAGTCACCAGCGTGGTACCGAGAACGTCCTGCGCCGCCGTCTGCACCAGATCCTGGGTGAGCGCGCCGATGGTGTTGTAATCGCCGTAGGCCTCGTACGCCTCCAGCATCGCGAACTCCGGCGAGTGCGACGAGTCCGCGCCCTCGTTACGGAAGTTGCGGTTGATCTCGAAAACCTTCTCGACGCCGCCGACGACCGCCTTCTTCAGGAAGATCTCCGGCGCGATCCGCAGGAAGAGCTCCAGGTCGTACGCATTCATGTGCGTCGAGAAAGGGCGCGCCGTGGCGCCGGAGGCAATGGTCTGCAGCATCGGCGTCTCGACCTCGAGAAAGCTGCGCCGATAGAAGTTCTCCCGCAGGGAACGCACCACGCCGGAACGCAGGCGCACCATGTCGCGGGCCGCGGGCCGCGCGATGAGGTCCACGTACCGCTGGCGGACCCGCGCCTCCTCGGACAGGTCCTTGTGCAGCACCGGGAGCGGCCGCAGGGACTTGGCCGCCATGCGCCACTCGTCGGCGAAGATGCTCAGCTCGCCCCGGCGCGACGCGCCGACGCGGCCGTGCAGGAAGAGGTGGTCGCCCAGGTCGACGTCGGACTTGAAGGCGGCCAGCGCCTCCTCGCCGAGGACGGCCAGGCTCAGCATGCCCTGGAGGCGGTTGCCCTCGCCGTCCTGCAGCGTGACGAAGCACAGCTTGCCGCCGATGCGGATGAACACGACACGGCCGGCCACGCCGACGACGTCGTCCGTCTCCTGGCCCGCCTCGAGGTGCCCGTACTTCTCGCGGACCTCCGCGATCGTGTCGGTGACCGGAACGCTGACCGGGTAGGCCTCGGTGCCCTGCGCCAGGAGGCGCTCACGCTTCTCGCGCCGGATCCGCAGCTGCTCGGGCAGGTCGTCGGTCGGCGGGGTCGCGGCGTTCTCGGCAGCGGGGTTCTCGGTCGTCACGGAGGCGATTCTATCGGTGCGCATCACCCACCGAGTTCTCTTTATCCGCCCGGTTGGACACACCGGACCGGGCGGATATCCAGGAATCCCGGAGAAAAAGGATCAGGCGCGCAGGTCCAGGGCCAGGTCCAGGATGGGCGCGCTGTGCGTCAGCGCGCCCACCGACAGGAAGTCCACGCCCGTGGCGGCGACGTCCCGCGCCTTGTCGAGCGTCAGGTTGCCCGTCGCCTCGAGCTCGACGTGCGCCGGGACGCCGTCCTTCCCCTCCCGCTCGCGGACGGCGGCGACCGTCTCCGCGAGCCGTGCCGGCTCCATGTTGTCGAGCAGCAGGAAGTCCGCGCCCGAGGCCAGGGCCTCCAGCGCCTGGGCCGTCGTGTCGGCCTCGACCTGGATCTGGACGTCGGGGAACATCTCGCGGACCGCGCGGATCGCCGCGGCGACCGAGCCGGCCGCGACCACGTGGTTGTCCTTGACCATGGCGACGTCGTACAGGCCCATGCGCTTGTTGGTGCCGCCGCCCGCGCGCACGGCGTACTTCTGCAGGGCGCGCAGGCCCGGCGTCGTCTTGCGGGTGTCGAGCACCTGGGCGCCCGTGCCCTCCAGCTCCCGGGCGAACGCACGCGTGGCGGTCGCGACGCCGGAGGCACGGCTGGCCAGGTTGAGCAGGGTGCGCTCGGCCACGAGCAGCACCTGGGTGCGGCCCGCCAGGCTCGCCAGCACTTGGCCCGCGGTCACGGCGTCGCCGTCCTGCGCGTGGAGGACGACCTCCGGGGCCGGGAGCGCCAGACGTTCCGCGACCTGGCCGAGCACCTCCGCCACGACCACGAGGCCGGCGACCACGCCGTCCTCGCGCGCCACGAGGTCGGCCACGCCTGTGGCCGACGGCGGGATGGTCGCCTGCGAGGTCACGTCCCGGCCCGGGGCGGGGCCCAGGTCCTCGTCGAGGGCGACCTCGACCGTGCGGGCGACCCAGGCGGGGTCGAGGCCGGGGGTGACCGTGGAGGCGGCGGCGAAGATGGGGAGGGTGCTCACGGGGTCACCGTATCCGGCGGGTGGCCGCTGCCGTCCGCATCGACGAGCGACTGGAGCGCCCGCTGGGAGTCGGTGAGGTACCGGTCCAGGTCGGCTGCCGCACCTTCCGGATCACCACCTGCGAACCGGCGCAGCAGGCCGACGTTGCGGTCTACGAAACCGTCGAAGAACGCACCGTCGTCGCCCAGCAGTCCGAACGACAGGCGCAGCTCCGCCGAGAGGTTCGCGTGCAGCCGGTCGAGACGCGGGCTGCCCGCGAGCTCGACGATTCCTGCGTGGAACCGCATGTTCGCGGCGGCGATGTCCCGCCAGTCCCCGCCGAGCCGGGCGGCGAGGGCGGCGTCGACGGCGTCGCGCATGGCACGGGCCCCCGGGTGCGCCGGATCGCCCGCGGCGAGCGCCGGCACCTCGATGAGCCGCCGGACCCGGTAGATGTCGACGATGTCGGCCAGAGCAGGTCGCGCGACCGCGACACCGGCATTCGGCCGACGGACCAGCAGGCCCTCGTGGACCAGGATCCGGAAGGCCTCGCGCAGGGTGTTGCGCGATACGTCGAGCGACTCGCTGACCGACTGCTCCGAGAGCCGCTGACCGGGGGTCAGCCGGCCGGTGACGATGAGCTCGCGGATGGCGTCTGCGCTCCGTTCGGCGCGGTCCGGCTTCACGGGTCCAGTCTATGTAACCCGTGAAGCCGGGCCGGGTCAGTCGACCGTGTCGGCGACCGCGTGCACCAGGTTGGCCCCCTGGGCGACGATCGCGGTGCGCCAGGCGTCGAACGTCGGGTCGGTCACGGCGAAGTCGGTCTCGAAGTGCTGCATGTCCGGGGTGTGGATGTGTCCGGCCGGGATGTCGAGTCCGGCCCGGTCGCGCAGGAGCGTGTTGCGGTAGGCGCTCTCGTTCGAGAGGTAGTTGCCGCCACCCCCGCTGTAGGAGCAGGAGCCCTCGGCCGGCGGCACGGGCGGCGTCGCGGGCGGGTAGGTCACCGGCGGCGGGTTGTTGAAGGTCTCGCGCGTGGGCGAGGCGCAGTCGGGGAACTGGGTGTAGTTGGTGTGCCAGACGACGCCGAACGCCTCGGACTCGTCGGGCCACGTGTCGCCGGGCGGCCGCGGCACGTCGGCACCGGTGTCGGCCGCGATCATCTCGGCGACCGGCAGGGTCGCCGTGGTCCACTGCGGCGGGTCGGTGAGCCCGTCCCCGCCGCCCCAGCGTTCGACGACCTGGATGTTGCAGCCGGGGTTGTCGATCGCGAGCTGCGGCACGCCGCCCAGGGTGGGGCACGGCGCGGTGCGGTCGTTGCCCAGTGAGACGCCGTGGTACCTGCTGTTCCACTGCTCCAGGTTGAACTGCGCGCCGCCGGCCTGGCTCACGGTGATGGACGCGTCCACCTGCCGGGGTCCGGGCTCCATGAACGGGCCGACGGTGTCCTCCAGGTAGCCCCGCTCGAACTCGGGATAGCTCACAGGCAGGGTGTAGGCCTCGATGTAGGCGGTCCGGCCGTCCTCGGTGCGATAGGTGGTGCCGTCCAGGGCGAGCGCCGTGGCGCCGGACGGGTTGCCGTGGCGGATGTTGTTGCCGACCGTGCCCGGCGCGGACCCGGTGGTGCCGCCGTCGAGCGTGTAGACGTCGAACCCGCTGACGAGGACGCGCACCTTGTCCCGGCCGCGCGGGAGGTCGATGTCGTCCATGCCGCGGGCGGCCTTCTCGAACGTCTCGACGAGCCCGGTGCGCTCCTCGTCGGTGAGGCCGCCGCGGGGGTCCCACTGGCGGAGGGCGGCCATGCCCTCGACCCGGGTCCAGTACAGCGGGCGGTCGTCGCTCGCGGGCAGGTCGCCGCGCACGGCGCCGTGGCCCTGGGCCCTGCGGACGGCGGCGTCCCAGAGGGCCTGGCCCGAGCGCTGGGCGAGCCGCGTCGCGGCGTCGAGCGTGCGGGTGCGGCACAGGGCCTCGGTGAGCGACGCGGTGTACCCGCCGAACCCGCCGCCCTCGATGATCGTGCGGGCGTAGGTCGCGCCGGCGGCGATGGTGGGGTCGGCGTCGTCGGGCAGGTAGGCGGCGAGGCGGCTCTCCTCGGCCGACAGCGGGATGGTCGGGTCGAGGCAGCCGGCGGCCGGCGGTGCGGCGGCCGGGCCCTCCTGTGCGACGGCCGGTCCGGCCAGTGCGGTGGTGGCGCAGAGCGCGAGGGCGGCAGCGCCCGCTCGCACCCTGGTACGTGGTCTCGGCATGGTGGATCCCTTCTCCCCTGGGAAGTGGTCGCCACCGACGCTAGAGGTTCGTTGAACAATTCGACAGGGCTGCGCCCGTAAACTTCTCGCGTCCTCGGCCAGGCCCCAGGTTTGGAGCCGTGTCATGATCGACAAGATCTCGCAATACGGGTGAAACAACCGACCGAGACCATCCTGACTGTTGAACAATCCGGCTCATCACAACAACCAGGAGGACGTCATGTCCGACACGAGCCACGAGCCCACGACCACATCGGACCGAACCTCGTCGGGCGATACGCCCGTGGACGTCCGGCAGTTCGCCTCGGCCCGACGTCGCTCCCTGCTGGGTGCGCTGTTCCTCATGGCGACCTCGGCCATCGGACCGGGCTTCATCACCCAGACCGCCACGTTCACCCAACAGCTCGGCGCGGCGTTCGCGTTCGGGATCCTGGCCTCGATCCTGCTGGACCTGGCCGTCCAGATGAACGTCTGGCGCATGATCACGCTGACGGGCAAGCGCGCGAGCGTGCTCGCCAACGAGGCGCTGCCGGGCAGCGGCTACCTCCTCGCCGTCCTCATCGTCTTCGGCGGCCTCATCTTCAACATCGGCAACACCGCCGGTGCCGGACTCGGCCTGAACGCGCTGTTCGGCCTGGACCCGCGGATCGGCGGGGCGATCAGCGCCGTCATCGCGATCGCGATCTTCCTGGCCAAGCGCGCGGGGGCCGTCGTCGACCGGGTGGTCGTCGTCGCCGGACTCGTCATGATCGTGCTCACCGTGATCGTCGCGATCCTCTCGAAGCCGCCCGTGGGCGACGCCCTGCGCCAGACGGTGCTGCCCGACACCATCGACTTCGCCACGATCACGACGATCGTGGGTGGCACCGTGGGCGGCTACATCACCTACGCAGGCGCACACAAGCTGCTCGACTCCGGCACCACCGGCCCCGAGCACATCGCCGAGGTCAACCGCGCCGCCGTCAGCGGAATCCTCGTGACCGGGGTCATGCGGTACGTGCTGTTCCTGGCCATCCTCGGCGTCGTCGCCTCCGGCGTCGTGCTCGACGTGGCCGGCAACCCCGCCGCCGACGCGTTCTCCGCCGCCGCGGGCGAGACCGGTCTGCGGATCTTCGGCGCCGTGTTCTGGATCGCCGCCATCACGAGCGTCATCGGGTCGGCCTACACGTCCGTCTCGTTCCTGCCCGTGTTCTCCGCCAGGATCACCGGGCGGGTCGCCGACCTGTGGACGGTGGGCTTCATCGTCGTCTCGCTCGCGGTCTACCTGCTGGTGGGTACGGCGCCGGCCACCCTGCTCGTGTTCGTGGGCGGTGTGAACGGCCTCATCCTGCCCATCGGGCTGACCCTGTTCATGTACATCGGCTGGTTCCGCGGCTCGCTCCTCGGCAAGGCCCGGTACCCGCGCTGGCTCCTGGTGGTCGGCACCCTGGCCACCGTGGTCACCTGGTACATGGCGGTCAACGCGGTGGGCCCGATCTTCGACCTGCTGTCCGCCTGAGCCTCCGGCCCGGGCCGCCCGCCCCACGAAAGGAACGCACCATGAGCGCCGTCGACCTGAACAGCGACCTCGGCGAGGGATTCGGCCGCTGGAGCCTCGGCGACGACGAACAGATGCTCGGCATCGTCTCCAGCGCCAACATCGCCTGCGGGTTCCACGCCGGTGACCCGGCGTCGATCCGGAGCACCGTACGGTCTGCCGTGGCCCATGGCGTCGCTGTCGGCGCGCACGTGGGCTACCGCGACCTGGCCGGATTCGGACGCCGGAACATGGACGTGCCCGACGACGAGCTGGAGGCCGACATCGTCTACCAGATCGGTGCGCTGCGTGGCCTGGCCGACGCCGAGGGCGCCGTCGTCACCTACGTGAAGCCGCACGGCGCGCTCTACAACACAGCGGCGGTGGACGAACGGGTCGCCCGGGCCGTCGCCGCAGCCGTCGCCGCCGTCGACCCCCGGCTCGTGCTGCTGGGCCTGCCCGGGAGCGTGGCCCTCGCGGCGGGCGAGGCCGCAGGGCTCACCACCGCCACGGAGGCCTTCGCCGACCGCGCGTACACCCCGGAGGGCCGCCTGGTCTCCCGGCGCGAGCCCGGCGCGGTGCTGCACGACGCCGACGACGTGGCGCGCCGGATGCTCCGCCTCGTCACGGAGGGCGTGGTGACCGCCGTCGACGGCTCCGACGTCGTGGTCCGCGCGGACTCGGTATGCGTGCACGGCGACTCTCCCGGTGCGGTCGCGATGGCCCGCCGGATCCGCGAGGTGTTCGACGCCGAAGGAATCGAGCTAGCCGCCTTCGCCCCGTCGGCGGGCACCGGCACACCGGCATGATGCGCGTGCTGACCGCCCGGGACGACGCACTCCTGATCGAGCTCGACGACCTGGACCAGGCAGTCGCGCTGTACGAGTCACTGCTGGCCGACCCGGTTCGCGGCGTCGGGACACCCGTGCCGGGTGCGCGGACCCTGCTGGTGCCGTTCCGCCCGTCGGCGATCACGGCACGGGACCTGGCCGCCGAGCTGCGGACGCGGCCGTTGGAGCGCGGCACCCGGAGTGCGGCCCGCACGGTCGAGATCCCCGTGCTGTACGACGGCGCGGATCTCGCCGAGGCCGCCGCGCTGCTCGGCTGGAGCACCGACGAGCTGGTCCGGCGGCACTCGGCGGCGGCCTGGACCGTGGGCTTCGTCGGCTTCGCGCCGGGGTTCGCCTACCTGACCAGCGACGACCCTGAGCTGGTGGTCCCGCGACGGACGACTCCGCGCACCCAGGTGCCCGCAGGGTCGGTGGCCCTCGCCGGCCCGTACAGCGGCGTCTACCCGCGTCAAAGCCCGGGGGGCTGGCAGCTGCTGGGCCGCACCGACGCACCGGTCTGGGACGTGACCCGCGAGCGCCCGGCGCTGATGCTCCCGGGCGACGCGGTCCGCTTCACACCGACCGACACCTTGTCCGTCCAGGCCGCATCTCCGACTACGACCGGTGTTGACCACAGCAGTTGCTGCCACAGCGGCCCGACTGCCGGCAGCAACCGCTGTGGTCACCACCGCGGGCTCGATGTCGTGAGCCCCGGGGTACAAGCAGTCGTGCAGGATCTCGGGCGGGCCGGGTCCGAGGGGGCCGGGGTCTCGGCGTCGGGCGCGCTGGACCGGCCGAGCCTGCGTGCTGCCAATCGAGCCGTCGGCAACCCCGCGGACGCCGCCGTCGTCGAGTCGGTGGGCGGGCTGCGGCTGCGTGCCCACGGCCCGCAGGTGCTCGCGGTGACCGGCGCGGTGGGTGACGTCCTGGTGCTGCCGGTGAGCCCCGGGTCAGCAGGTCGCCGGCCCCGACGCGGCGAGCCGTTCGCCCTGGACGACGGCGACGAGCTCCGGCTCACCGCGCCCGCCCGCGGCGTGCGAGCCTACGTCGCCGTGCGCGGCGGGATCGACGTGCCGCCGGTGCTCGGCAGCCGGGCCACCGACGTGCTCGCCGGACTGGGTCCCGATCCGCTCGGCGCGGGTGACGTGCTGCCGGTGGGTGCGCCGGACCGTGGCCTGCCCGCTGCCGCGCCACCGCTCCTGCGAGTACCGGGCGGGACGGGAACGGCGGACGATCTACCGGCACCTGGTGAGACCACGGTGCTGACCATCGTGCTCGGCCCCCGGGACGACTGGTTCGACACCGCGGCGATCGACCTGCTGACCGGACAGGACTGGCTCGTGACACCCCGCTCCAACCGGATCGGGCTGCGCCTGGCCGGCGAGCCGCTCACCCGGCTCCCGGAGCGGCGGGACACCGAGCTGCCGAGCGAAGGCTGCGTCACCGGCGCGATCCAGGTGCCGCCGGACGGTCTACCCGTCCTCTTCCTGGCCGACCACCCACTGACCGGCGGATATCCCGTGGTCGGGGCCGTCACCGCCGACCACGTCCCGCTCGCCGGGCAGCTACCTGCGGGCGCTCGTGTGCGCTTCGCGATCCGGAACCAGCCAGGAGGCACCTCATGATCCGCACCGTCCTCGTCGCCAACCGAGGCGAGATCGCGGTCCGGGTGATCCGCGCCTGCGCCGACCTGGGCATCCGGTCCGTGGCCGTCTACGCCGACGGAGACGCGGACGCCGTGCACGTACGTCTCGCCGACGAGGCATGGGCCCTGGACGGGCGCACCGCCGCCGAGACGTACCTGGCCGTGGACAAGCTGCTCGACGTCGCACGCCGCTCCGGCGCGGATGCCGTCCACCCCGGGTACGGGTTCCTGTCCGAGCGGGCGGCCGCGGCCCGGGCGGTCGAGGAGGCGGGGCTGGTCTGGGTGGGGCCGTCCTCGGGCACCATCGAGCTGCTCGGCGACAAGATCGCGGCCCGCGACCTCGCCCGGAAGGTCGGCGCACCGCTCGTCCCGGGCTCGGACGGCCCGGTGGTCGACGCCGCGTCCGCGCTGGCGTTCGCCGAGGAGCACGGGCTGCCGCTGGCGATCAAGGCGGCGCACGGCGGCGGCGGGCGGGGCATGCGGGTCGCCCGCACCCTGGAGGAGGTGCCCGAGCTGTTCGAGGCAGCGCGGCGTGAGGCCGAGGCGGCGTTCGGGCGCGGCGAGTGCTTCGTCGAACGGTTCCTGGACCGCCCCCGGCACGTGGAGGCCCAGGTCATCGCGGACGACCATGGGCACGTGGTGGTGGCGGGCACCCGTGACTGCTCCCTGCAGCGCCGCAACCAGAAGCTGGTGGAGGAGGCACCCGCGCCGTACCTGGACGACGCCGTGCGCACACGGGTGCACGAGTCGGCGCGCGACCTCTGCGCCGCCGCCGGGTACCGGAGCGCCGGGACGGTGGAGTTCCTGCTCGGGGCGGATGGCACGCTCTCGTTCCTGGAGGTGAACACCCGGCTCCAGGTGGAGCACCCGGTGACCGAGGAGACCACGGGGCTGGACCTCGTGGCCGAGCAGCTCCGCGTCGCGAGCGGCCTCCCTCTCTCCGTGACCGAGGACCCAACACCGAGCGGACACGCGATCGAGCTGCGGCTCAATGCCGAGGACCCGGCGCGCGGCTTCCTGCCCAGCCCGGGGCGCGTCGAACATTTCGTCGCACCGGCCGGCCCCGGTGTCCGGGTGGACGCCGGAGTCGGATCGGGGTCGGTGATCCCCGGCGAGTTCGACTCGTTGTTCGCCAAGGTGATCGTGTGGGGGCCGACCCGTGAGGCGGCGCTCGCCCGGGCTCGCCGAGCCGTGTCCGAGACCGTGGTGGAGGGGGTGCCGACCGTGCTTCCGTTCCACCGCGCGGTGCTGACGGACCCCGCGTTCACCGGGGCAGGAGAGCGTGGCTTCGCCGTCCACACCCAGTGGATAGAGACGGAGCTGCTCTCGTCGATCGGCCCGCAGTCGCTCGCCGCACCCGTCGCCGAGCCGGGGGTCGTCGAGACCTGGGTCGAGATCGACGGCCGGCGGCACCGGGTAAGGACCCCGGGCGGAGCGGGTCTCGTGCTACCGGGACAGGGCGCGGGCGGAACTGCGGACAGCGGCGGCACGGCGGGTGCCGGCGGCGCGGACGACAGCGCCCCGGACGACGGGCGCAAGCCGCTGTTCGCGGCGATGAGCGGCACCCTCCTGCGCTGGCTGGTGGCCGACGGCGAGACCGTCGAGGACGGCCAACCGGTCGCCGTCGTCGAGGCCATGAAGATGGAGTCCCAGCTCGTGGCCGAGGCCGCGGGGGTGCTGCACCAGGAGGCCACGGAGGGCACGCAGATCACGCCGACAACCCCGATAGCTCACATCAGCACTGACCTGAGTTCAGCAGGCCACAGCTGACCATTACCCGGGCGGAAACGGTCGGGTGCGGCCTGCTGAACAAAAGTCAGTCCCTGCTGGGAAGCTGCGAGGGGGACGCAGTCAGCACCCCGTCGTCGTCCAGCCGCACCCGCACCCGGCGCCGCCAGGCGTCGTCCGGGCGCGGGAAGTCCGTGCGGTAGTGGCCGCCGCGGGTCTCCTCGCGCAGCCACGCCGCCCGGGTCAGGGCGCGGGCGACCATGTGCACGTTGGTGGTCTCCCACTCCGCGGCCTGGGGCTCGGCCACGACGTCGGCCGCGCGATGCGCGTCGGCGCGCACGGCGCCGAGCCGCTCGTCGACCTCGGCCAGGGACCGGGCCGACCGGATCACGCCCGCCCCGGCGGAGGCGACCTTCTGGATCCGGGACCGGGCCGCGGCCGCGACGAGCGCCGACCCGCCCGGCCGTTCGAGCGGCTCGTCCTGCTTCAGCTCGCCCGCGTCGGACCGCGCCACGATGTCCCGCGCCGCGCGCGAGGCGAACACGATGCCCTCCAGCAGCGAGTTCGACGCGAGCCGGTTGGCCCCGTGCACGCCGGTGCACGCGACCTCGCCGACCGCGTACAGCCCGTCCACCGAGGACCGCCCGTCGAGGTCGGTCACCACGCCGCCCGAGTGGTAGTGCTGGGCGGGCGCCACGGGCACCGGCTCCTCCGACCAGTCGATGCCGGCCTGTAGCAGCCGCGCGTTGATCGTCGGGAACCGCGTGCGCAGGAACTCCCGGCCGAGGTGGCGCGCGTCGAGCAGCACGTTGTCGGCGCCGGTGGCGGCCATCTGCCGCACGATCGCGTGCGCGACGACGTCCCGCGGCGCCAGCTCGGCCATCTCGTGCACGCCCGGCATGAAACGGTGCCCGTTGACGTCGAGCAGCAGCGCGCCCTCGCCGCGCACGGCCTCCGAGATGAGCGGGAGCTGCCCCTTGGCGCCCGAGCCGAGCCACAGGACGGTCGGGTGGAACTGCACGAACTCCAGGTCGCCCAGCACCGCGCCCGCCCGCAGGGCGGCGGCGATGCCGTCGCCGGTCGCGCCCGCCGGGTTGGTGGAGGACCGGAACACCTGCCCGATCCCGCCGGTCGCCAGCACGACGGTGGGGGCCAGGACGGCGCCGACGCCGTCGCGCGAGCCCGTGCCGCGCACGTGCAGGGTCACGCCGCAGGCGCGCCCGCCCGCCGTGGTCAGCACGTCCAGCACGAGCGCGTTCTCGACCACCTCGATGCCCGGGTCGTGCCGCACGGCCTCGATCTGCGCGACCAGCGCGCGGGAGATCTCCGCGCCCGTGGCGTCGCCGCCGGCGTGCGCGATGCGGTCGGCGTGGTGGCCGCCCTCACGGCCGAGCGCGATGTCGCCGTCGGCCGACTTGTCGAAGACGGCGCCGCGCGCCACGAGCTCGCGGACCCGCTCGGGGCCCTCGGTGACCAGCACCTGCACGGCGGCCGGGTCGGACAGGCCGCCGCCGGCGGCGAGCGTGTCGGCCAGGTGCGCCTCGGGCGAGTCGGACGGGTCGAGCGCGGCGGCGATGCCGCCCTGCGCCCACACCGTCGAGCCCGAGGACAGCTCGCCCTTGGTCACGAGCACCACACGCGGCACGCGCGTGCGCAGCTCCAGCGCCGCCGTCAGGCCCGCGATCCCCGAGCCGACGACGATGGCGTCGGCCTCGACGGTCCAGCCGGGCGCGGGAGCCGCGAGGGACCGCGCGAGGCGCGGCCCCGGTCCGGGCGTGGTGCTCACGCCCGGCCCGACGCCGTGCGCACCAGGCCCGCGTGCTGGAACGGCTCGATCGGCAGGCCGCTCTCCTCCAGCCCGTAGCCGTCGGGCACGTGCCCGGGCTCGTCGTTGATCTCGACGATGCGGTTGTCCCCGTCGACGAACACGACGTGCGGCAGGAACGTGCGCGCGTCGTGGTCCGAGAGCATGCCGTAGCCGATGAGGATGACGACGTCGCCCGGGCTGACCAGGTGGGCCGCCGCGCCGTTGATGCAGATCTGGCCGGAGCCGGGCTCGCCGGGGATCACGTAGGTGGTCAGCCGGGCGCCGTTGGTCACGTCGACCACGTCGACCTGCTGGCCGGGCACGAGGTCGGCGGCGTCGAGCAGGTCGGCGTCCACGGTGATGGAACCGACGTAGTGCAGGTCCGCCTGCGTCACGGTGGCGCGGTGGATCTTGGAGATCATCATCGGCCGCTGCAGCGAGGCGGGGCGGCCGACGGGCGGACGGTGCTCGGTGGTGCTCATGGTGTTACCTCTGGACCTCGGGCGAGACCTCGACGGCCTGGTTGTCGATCAGTCGGGTGGAACCCACCCGTGCGGCCACGAGCAGCAGCGCGGGGCCGGAGAAGTCGTCGGTGACCGCGTCCACGGTCACCGGATCGACGAGCGCCAGGTAGTCGACCACGACGCCGTCGGCGCCGTCCAGCACTTCGCGCGCGTCGTTGATCACACCCGGGGCCCCGCGGTCCGCGGCCGCCGCCCCCGCCCGCAGCGCGCGCGACAGCGCCAGGGCCTGTTCGCGCTCCCCCGGCGAGAGGTAGGCGTTGCGCGAGGACAGGGCCAGGCCGTCGCCCTCGCGCACCGTCGGCACGCCCACCACCTCGACCGGCACCTCCAGGTCGCGCACCATCCGGCGGACGGCCAGGAGCTGCTGGGCGTCCTTCTCGCCGAACAGCGCGACGTCGGGCCGCACCAGGTGCATCAGCTTGAGCACCACGGTGAGCACGCCGTCCAGGTGCCCGGGGCGGGACGCGCCCTCCAGCACCTCCCCGATCCGTCCGGCGGAGACCCGCACCACGGGGTCGCCGTCCGGGTAGACGACGTCGGGCGTGGGCGCGAAGACGACGTCGGCCCCGACGCCGGCCAGCTTCGCGACGTCGCCGTCCAGGTCGCGCGGGTACTTCTCCAGGTCCTCGCCCGCCCCGAACTGGAGCGGGTTGACGAAGATGGTGACGACCACCTGGCCGTTCGGCCCGGCCTCCGTGCGCGCCCGGCGCACGAGCTCCAGGTGGCCCTCGTGCAGCGCGCCCATGGTCATGACGACGGCGCGCTGCCCCGGCCCGGCGTCGGCACCCTCCACGGATCCGGTGAGGGCCCAGCGCATCTGCGCGTCCTGCAGCTCGGGGCGGGTGCGGACCACGAGCGGGGTGCGCTGCGTGGTCTCCGCACCGGACGGGGTCGTGGTCATGATGTCTTCCTTCCGGCGTGCGACTCCCCGCTGGCGCCGTCGAGCGCGTCCAGCAGGGCCTGTGCGGCGGTGTCGCCGATGCGGTGGCTCGCCAGCGCGCGGCGCGTGGCCCCGCGGGCGAGCTCGGTGTAGCTGTCGGGGATGTCGGTGGCGCCGCTGGCGGCGGCCAGCGCGCTCAGCTCGGTCAGGTGGCTGCGCACGGTGCCGACGTCGCCCCGGGAGACCGGTCCGGTGAGCGCGGAGATGGCGCCCGGCCCGACGCCGTCGCGCGCGTCCGCCGACCGCGTGGCCTGCTCCAGGGCCGCCGACAGCAGCGGCGCGAGCACCCGCCCCGGCAGCTCGACGCCGGCCGCCTCCAGCGCCTGCGCGGCCTGCGCGACGAGCACCACGAGGTGGTTCGCACCGTGCGCGAGGGCCGCGTGGTACAGCGGGCGCGCCTGCTCGTCCACGACCACGGGCTCGCCGCCGATCTCGACCACGAGCGCCTGCCCGATGGGCAGCACGGGCGCGGGCGCGGTCACCGCGAACGTGCAGCCCTCCAGGCGCGCCAGGTCCAGGCTGGTCCCGGTGAACGTCATGGCGGGGTGGATCGCGAGCGGGATCGCGCCGCCCAGCCGGGCGGGCTCCAGGACGGCGGTCCCGTAGCGGCCCGACGTGTGGATCGCGAGCTGGCCCGGCTGCCAGGCCCCGGTGTCGGCAAGGCCGGAGACCAGGGGGCCCAGGGCGTCGTCGGGGACGGCGAGCAGGACCAGCTCGGCCCGCTCCACGACGTCGGGCACCTCGAGGTTGGGGACGCCGGGCAGGAGCGTCTCGATGCGCTCCCGGGAGTCCTCCGAGATGCCGCTCGCGCCGACCACGGCGTGTCCCGCGGCCCGCAGCGCGTTGGCGAGCACCGCGCCCACGCGCCCCGCGCCCACCACACCGACGCCCAGCCTGCCGGGCCGGCGGCCCGCCTCGTCGGGGTCACTCAACGGTCACTCCCCCTGTCGTTCCATCCATCGTTCGGGGCCCGCCGCCGCACGCGCGGTGCGCGCACGCCGGGCCTGCTCGGTCATCAGCAGCGCCGCGTCGGCGGCCTCGAGATGCGGCACCTCGGGGTGCACCGGGCCCTCCGTGGAGTGCACCTGGAACGACGCCACGCCCAGCCGGCGCTGCCACGGCCCCTGGCTCACGGCCAGGGACTGCGTCCGCTCGTGCGGCACGACGTCCAGCACCTTCACCACGCGGCCCCGGCGCAGCAGCAGCGCGCGGCCGGTCACGGTGAACCCGTTGCGGCGCCACGCCACCGGGTCCAGTATGCGGGTCCGCCGGGGCGCCGTGACGTAGGCGCTCTCCGTGCGGGAGTCGCCGTCCAGGCCCGCGTCCAGGACGCGGCGCGGCTCGTCGACGCCGAGGTCGGGCAGCACGAGGGAGAGCACGGTCAGCGCCTCCTCGCGGGTGCCGACCGGGAGCAGCACGCTGTTCTTCTCCTCGCTCTCGCCGCCGTAGCCGGCCACGTTCACCTGCACGCGCCACCAGTCGCGGTCCCGCCACAGCAGGCTCTGCACCAGGCGGACGGCCTGCACGCGGCCGGGCGGGATGGTCTGGGACCGGGTCTCGAGCATGCCGTGCCGCAGCCGGACGCCGTCGGGCGAGATGGCCACCCGGAAGTCGAACTCGCCGGTCAGCCGGTTGAACAGGTACCCGCCCGCGCCCAGCACGGCGGGCAGCGAGGCGGAGATGACGGCGAACTCGCCCGTGACGATCATGACCACCACCACGCCGAGCGCCCACAGGAGCAGCGTGATCATCGCCCCCGAGCGCACCACCGAGGCGATGAGCCGGCCCAGGGGCACGGTCAGGACGGGCACCTGGGGCGCCTCGAGGCTGGCGGCGGGCAGGGGCTGCGCCGGCTGCCCGGCGTCCTGCGGTGCTGCGTCCAGCTCCGTCCCTTCCGGAACGGGAGCGGTCACCACGTCGGACGGAGCCGGGGCGGCGTCGGCCACGTGCCGCGTGCCGCCCACCTTGAGACCCGCCGCGCGGGCGAGGAGCTCGGCGCGCAGCTCGTCGGCGTCGGCGCCCTTGAGGAACCCGATGGCCACGCCGGAGTCCGTGCCGCCCGCCGTCTCGAGCGTGAGCTCGCACAGCCCGAAGAACCGGGCCACGAGCGGCTGCCGGATGTCCACCGACTGCAGGCGGTCGAGCCGCGCGTGCCGCTGCTGCCGGAACAGGATGCCGCGCCGCAGGTGCACGGTCTGCTCGCCGACGGCGAACGTCGTCATGCGCCAGGCCAGCGCCGAGTAGCCCCAGCCCACGAGGGCCACGGCCGCCAGGGCGGCCAGCAGCGTCCACCAGTACTCGCTGGACACCAGGGCGAGGAGGCCGCCGCGCGGCCCGCCCTCGAGGCTCTGCTGCCCCAGGATCACGACGGCCGCGCCGACCACCGCCCAGCCCCGCACCAGCGGGGTGATCGGGTGCACGCGGCGCCACTCCAGCGTCTCGGGCGAGTCCGGTCCGAGGCCGTCGAAGGCGGAGCGCGCCGGGTCGACGTCGTGCTCGGGCATGCTCACAGCCCCGCCAGCCGGGCCTCGCCACGGGACGCCAGGCGGTCGCGCAGGCGTGCCGCCTCGTCCGGGGGCAGGCCCGGGATCTGGGCGTCCGTGCCGACGGACGCCGTGTGGAGCTGCACCTTGGCCAGGCCCAGCCTGCGGTCGAGCGGCCCCGCCTCGACGTCCACGTACTGCATGCGGCCGTAGGGCACCACGACCATCGAGCGGAACATGACGCCCTTGCGGATGAGCAGGTCGTCGTCGCGCTCGGCGTACCCGATCGCCCGGACCTGGCGCGGGACCAGGAGGAACGACCACAGCAGGAAGACGGCCGGCACCCCGGCGAGGATCCAGAACCAGGGGCTCACGGTGACCGCGAGCACCACGCCCACGACCAGCGGGATCCCGAGGCTGATGGTGCCCGGGACGAGGCGGGCCGTCACGAGCCGCGGGGACACGCGGTTCCAGGTCACGTCGTGCGGTTCGAATGGGCTGGTCATGTTGGCCATTGTTCCGCAGACCCGTGCCGGTGGGTAGCGAGGCGTCAGGCAGGCGCCGGGGACTCGCCCTCCTCGGAGCCGCTCCGGTCCTTGTCGGACGGGGGCAGCTCGCAGAACTTCTCCACGACCAGGCCGACCACGGCGAGCGCCACCGAGCACAGCACGGCGACCCCGGCAGCCACCGCGCGGTCCCGGCGCGGCTCGATCGCGAGGTCGCCCAGCACCACCAGCACCTGCGCCAGGTACCAGCCGCCCAGCAGGGACCCGGTCAGGGCGGCGGCCTTCGCCAGGACGAGCGTCCGGGCGGCCCGGATGCCGTCGAGGTTGGGCCGCTTGCCCCTCTGGTAGGCCCGCACGCCCCACCCCAGCCAGAAGATCGCCCCGGCCAGCGCCAGGATCGCGACGTCGACGAGCCACGGCACCACCGGGAGGTACACGGCGCGCGCCTCGAGGGCACGCAGCACGAGCCAACCGACGACCGCGACCGCGACCAGGACTGCGATCAGGGATCTGACCGGGGTTCTGCGCATGTCAGGCGTCGCGCCCCCGCTCGTCCCGGACCGGCACCCACGAGGGCACGGAGTCGATCGGGCCGTCCGACGCCGGGAGCGACTGCTCGGTCGCGTAGCCCGGCACCCGGATCACGGTGTGGTCGTTGTCGTAGGTGTCCCGGATCCCGTTGGAGTGGCCGGCGGAGTGGCCGTTCTGGGCCGGCTCCGGCGCACCGTTCTGCGGCGTGCCGACCGGGGCGAACACCGGCGCGGCCGGCTCCTGCGGCGCGCCGCCCATGGGCGGGAACACCCCGCTCTGCTGCCGCGACGGGTTGACCGGGGCGAAGACCGGCTTGGCCGGCGCCGACGACGCCGGGGGCAGCTGTTCGCGCTCCGGGTCCTCGTGGGCCGTGTCCCGGACCGCGCGGGGCGCGATCGGCACCGGCGGGGCCGGGACGAGCGCCTCCTCGGGCGGCGGCACGACGGACCCGCTGCCGGGCACGCCGATCGGCGCGGCCGGACGCGGGGCCGCGGGAGCCACCTGCTGCGCCTGGTGCGGGATGGGCACGGAACCGCCGGGACCCGGCACCTGTCCGCTGGGGTAGCCCTGCGGGTGGCCGGGGTCCAGGTCGACCGGGCCGCTGTGGTGCGCCTGCGGCTGGCCGCCGCCCGGCACCTCGACCACGGGACCGCCGGGTGAGGCCTGCGGGCGCCCGCTCGGCGGGAGCGACGGCGGAAGGGCCGGCGGCATCTCGGCGACGTGCGCGTCCTGCCCGCCGTCGTCCGGCACCGCGGGGTGGCCGGAGCCGGTGACCCCGCCGCCCTGCTCGGGCTCGGGGTCGGTCAGCCAGTCGAGGGCGAGCCAGCGGATGCCGGTCCGGTCGGGTGCCGTCGCCGCGAGCTGGGCCACGGGTCCGCCGCCCAGGCCGGGCAGCACCGCGTCCGGCGCGATCTGCGACCAGGGCTCCAGCACGAAGGCGCGCTCGTGCGCGCGGGGGTGCGGGATCTCGATGTCCTCGGCGGAGTCGGTCAGGGTGCCGTAGGTGATCAGGTCGACGTCGAGCGTGCGGGCGCCCCAGCGCTCCTCGCGGGTGCGGCCGTGCAGGTTCTCGACCTCCTGGCAGGCCTGCAGCAGCCCCCGCGCCGCGAGAGTGGTGCGGGCCAGCAGCACGGCGTTGAGGTAGTCGGGCTGGTCCTCCGGACCGCCGACGGCGGCCGTGCGGGCCAGCGGCGACACGTCGGTGATCTGCACGCCGGGCACGCGGTCCAGCTCGGCGACGGCCGACCGCATGGTCGCCTGCGGGTCGCCGAGGTTCGCGCCGATCGCGATAACCACGTCCACGTACCCGGCGGGCACCTCGTCGAACCGGTCGCGGGGCTCGGCCTGGTACGGCTGCTCCTGGGCGTACTGCTCCTGCGCGAACGCCGGCTCGGGCTGCCCGACGGCGGAGTCGGGGACGGCCGCCGAGACCCGGGTCGCCTCCATGTCGCCCTGGTCGTACTGCGGCTCGAACATCTGGTCGTACTGGTTCGGCTGGGCGTCGCGCCGCGGCTGCTCGTACGCCTGCGGCTCGAAGCCCTGCTGGGCCTGGTCGTAAGACGGCTGCTCGAACTGCTGCAGCTGCTGGTCGAAGCTGTTGTGCTGGTCGATCCCGGGCCGCTGGTCGAGCCCCTGGACGGACTCGTACTGCTGGATCGGCTCGAACGCGGGCTCGGGCTGGAACGCCTGCTCGGGCTGGAAAGGCTCGGGCTGCTGGAACACCGGCTCCTTGCCGGGGACGTCCCGCTGCTCGGCCTGCGCCGGGGCCTCGGCCTGCAGCTCCCACGGCGCCGGGATGACCTGGAGCGGCTCGGGTGCGATGAGCTCGGGCTGCGGGAGCGGTTCGGGCTCCTCCGCGAGCGGCGGGGCGGGCGCCACGGCCGGCACCCGGTCCACGAGCGGCTCCGCCTCGAACGGCTCGGCGGCGAACTGCGCCGGCTCGGCCGGCTGGTAGGACTCGGGGGCCTGGAACTGCTCGGCGGCCGGGTACTGCTCGGCAGCCTGGTACGCCTCGGCCTGATAGGGCTCGGGGGCCTGGTACGGCTCGGGCGCCTGGTAGGGCTCGGCCGGCTGGTAGGGCTCGTACGGCTCGGGCCGGAACTGCTCCGGCTCCTCGGCGACGGGCCGGGCCACGGGCTCGAAGTCCTGCGGCTCGGGCGTCTCGGCCGGGGCCGGCTCGGCCGCGGGCTCGGGCGCCGCGCCGGCGGCGAGCAGCGCCGCCGGCACCGCCACGACGGGCATGCGCGTGCGGTCGCGGCGGATGGCCACCTCGACGTCGGCGAACGGCACCGGGATCGGCGCGTGCGGCTTGTGCACCCGCACGTCCACCGCCTCGATCTGCGGGCGGGCCAGCACCGCTGCGGCGATGCGCTCCGCGACCGTCTCGATCAGGTCGGCGGGGTCGCCCTTCAGGATGTCGTGGACGTCCGCCGCGACGTCCGCGTAGCTCACGGTCTGTGCCAGGTCGTCACCGGCGGCCGCCGGGCGCGTGTCCATGTACAGCACGACGTCGGCCCGGAACTCCTGGCCCGTCTGCCGTTCCGACGGCAGCACACCGTGGTACCCCCGCGCGCTCACGCCGCTCAGCTGGATCTGGTCCAGCGCGCGGCCGTCCGGGCCTGTGACGCCCGTTCCGAACGCTGTGGTCACCGTGGTCCTCCCCCATCGTCTTTGCGTGCACCGGAATCCTGCCAGGTTGGCATGTCTTGTCCCCCGGCCGTCCACGATTCTGTGGTCAAGGCCACGGTGGAAGTCAATGCCTCCGGTGCGGAAGGGGAAGAAGTACCCGGTGACCCTACCCGGGCCGCGCCGTCCGCGGCGGTCCACGCGGCGGCGACCTTGACGGCGTCGGCGCTCGCCCGGACGGTGTGCACGCGCACGCACCAGGCGCCCGCGGCGGCCGACAGCGCCGAGATCGCGGCCGTCGCGTCGTCGCGCGCCCGCGGCGGCGCCGGGCGCCCCGCCGGGTCGGCGAGCAGGTGGCCCAGGAACCGTTTGCGGGACGCGCCGACGAGCACCGGGCGGCCGAGCTCGTGGAGCGCGTCGAGGTGGGCCAGCAGCGGCCAGTTGAGCACGCCGGCCTTGGCGAAGCCGAGCCCCGGGTCGAGGATCAGCTGCTCGGGCCGGACCCCGTCGTCGTACAGCGCGGCCATGCGTGCCGCGAGCTCGTCGCGGACGTCGGCCACGACGTCGTCGTACACCTCGAGGTCGTCCATGACGTCGGCGTGCCCGCGCCAGTGCATCGCCACGTACGCGGCGCCGGTCTCGGCGACCGCGCGGCCCATCTCGGGGTCCGCGAGGCCGCCCGAGACGTCGTTCACGATGCGGGCGCCCGCAGCCACCGCCCGCTCGGCGACGGCCGCACGCGTGGTGTCCACGCTCACGACGGCGCCGCGCGCGGCGAGCCGCTCGATCACGGGCAGCACCCGTGCCAGCTCCTGGTCCTGCGGCACCCGCACGGACCCCGGCCGGGTGGACTCGCCGCCCACGTCGAGGATGTCCGCGCCCTCGCCGAGCAGCTCCAGCCCGTGCGCGACGGCGGCGGACGGCTCGAACCACTCGCCGCCGTCCGAGAACGAGTCCGGGGTGACGTTGACCACACCCATCACCAGGGTGCGGCCCGTCCCGGACAGCTCCGGCAGGCCCTGCACCCGGGCGTCCCGGGCGGGGTACCGGACGGCGGCGGACACCGTCACTTCCCGAGGATGAGGCTCATCGCCTCGGCTCGCGTCGCACCGTCCCGCATGACGCCGCGCACCGCGGAGGTGATCGTGCGCGAGCCGGGCTTGCGCACGCCGCGCATCGACATGCACAGGTGCTCGCACTGGACCACCACGAGCACGCCGCGCGGTTCGAGGATCTCCACCAGGGAGTCCGCGATCTGCGTGGTCATGCGCTCCTGCACCTGCGGGCGGCGCGCGTAGACCTCGACCAGGCGGGCCAGCTTGCTCAGCCCGGTGATGCGCCCGTCCACGTTCGGGATGTACCCCACGTGCGCGACGCCGTGGAACGGCACCAGGTGGTGCTCACAGGTGGAGTACACCTCGATGTCCTTGACCAGCACCATCTCCTCGTGCCCGAGGTCGAAGGTGGTGGTCAGCACCTCCTCGGGCTCCTGGCGCAGGCCCGCGAAGATCTCCCGGTACGCCCGGGCGACGCGGGCCGGCGTCTCGCGCAGGCCCTCGCGCTCGGGGTCCTCGCCGACGGCGAGGAGGAGCTCACGCACTGCCGCCTCGGCCCGTGCGGCGTCGTACGGCGGGACGTCCGCCGCGCGCCGCACGGGCGTGGACAGGGGTGTGATGGACCCTTCGGTCATCGTCGTGCTCCGGTCAGTTCGTCGGGTCCGTGGGCACGTTGTCCGACGGCGTCGCCGCGTCCACCACTGCCTCGTCCTGCGGCACCACCGGGGCGTGCCCGTTCTGGGCCGCCAGCTCCTTCGGCGTCAGCACGGGGCCGCGCGTGTGCACGGTGCGCTGCTCGCTGGAGAGCCAGACGTCGCGGGCGGCGCGCTTCTCGACGGGCGCGAACACGTCCGCGAGCTCCTTCTGGTTCAGCGTCTCCTTCTCGAGCAGGCGCAGCACCAGCTCGTCGAGCACGTCGCGGTACTGGGTCAGCACCTCCCACGCCTCGTCGTGCGCGGCCTCGACGAGCTTGCGCACCTCGTTGTCGATGGTGCCGGCGACGGCCTCGGAGTAGTCCCGCTCGTGCCCGTAGTCACGGCCCAGGAACGGCTCGCCCGAGCTCGTGCCGAGCTTGATGGCGCCGACCCGCTCGCTCATGCCGTACTCGGTGACCATCTTGCGGGCGATGGCCGAGGCCTTCTCGATGTCGTTCGAGGCACCCGTGGTGGGGTCGTGGAACACGATCTCCTCGGCCACGCGCCCGCCCATCGCGTAGGCGAGCTGGTCGAGCAGCTCGTTGCGCGTGGTCGAGTACTTGTCCTCGAGCGGCATGACCATGGTGTAGCCCAGGGCGCGGCCGCGCGGCAGGATCGTCACCTTGGTGACGGGGTCCGTGTAGCGCATCGCCGCGGCCACCAGGGCGTGCCCGCCCTCGTGGTAGGCGGTGATCTTCTGCTCCTTGGACTGCATGACGCGCGTGCGCTTCTGCGGTCCGGCCACGACGCGGTCGATCGCCTCGTCCAGCGCGCGGTCGTCGATGAGCTGGGCGCCGCTGCGCGCGGTGAGCAGGGCGGCCTCGTTCAGCACGTTCGCCAGGTCGGCACCCGTGAAGCCGGGGGTCCGGCGGGCGACGGCCGCGAGGTCCACCTCGGGGACCATCGGCTTGCCCTGCGCGTGCACGTTGAGGATCGCCTCGCGGCCCTTGAGGTCCGGGGCCTCCACGGCGACCTGGCGGTCGAAGCGGCCCGGACGCAGCAGGGCCGGGTCCAGGATGTCGGGGCGGTTGGTCGCGGCGATGAGGATGACGTTCGTCTTGACGTCGAAGCCGTCCATCTCGACGAGCATCTGGTTCAGCGTCTGCTCGCGCTCGTCGTGCCCGCCGCCCATCCCGGCGCCGCGGTGGCGCCCGACGGCGTCGATCTCGTCGACGAAGATGATCGCGGGCGAGTTCTGCTTGGCCTGCTCGAAGAGGTCGCGCACGCGGCTGGCGCCGACGCCCACGAACATCTCGACGAAGTCCGAGCCGGAGATCGAGTAGAACGGCACGCCGGCCTCGCCCGCGACGGCGCGCGCGATGAGCGTCTTACCGGTACCGGGCGGGCCGTACAGCAGCACGCCCTTCGGGATCTTGGCGCCCACGGCCTGGAACTTGGCGGGCTCGGCGAGGAACTCCTTGATCTCCTGGAGCTCCTCGACGGCCTCGTCCGCGCCGGCGACGTCGGCGAAGGTCACCTGCGGGGTGTCCTTGCTGACGAGCTTGGCCTTGGACTTGCCGAAGCCCATGACCCGGTTGCCGCCGCCCTGGGCCCGCGACAGCAGGAACCAGAACACGACACCGATCAGCAGGAACGGGATCAGTACCGACAGCATGGAGGACCAGAAGCTGGGCTGCGGCACCTCCGAGTCGAACCCGTCGGCCGGGTCGGACTTCACGATGGCGTCCTCGACCCGCTCGCCCTGCGGCACCGTGTAGAAGAACTCGACCGTCTTGCCGTGGTCGACCTCCTCGGCGGCGTCGCCGTCACCCTCGGTCGACTTGTACGCCTTGGTGAGCTCGAGCTCGACCCGCTGCTCGCCTTCGACCATGAGGGCATGCTTCACCGTGCTGCCCTGGAGCAGCTCGATCCCCTGTGACGTCTCGATTCGCGAGACGTTGGGCTGGTTCAGTGCTGAGATGGCCAGCGTCACCACGACCAAGGCGACCAGGATCCAGATGACGGGCCCACTCAGAAGCTTCTTGATGTTCATCGGCGACGGGGACTAGGCCCCGTTTCCCTCCGCTCG
Organism: Promicromonospora sp. NPDC059942; assembly: GCF_042731755.1. NCBI lineage: Bacteria > Bacillati > Actinomycetota > Actinomycetes > Micrococcales > Promicromonosporaceae > Promicromonospora > Promicromonospora sp. NPDC059942. Next base: position 15,217 of record NZ_JBHWLR010000013.1, on the reverse strand, counting down.
CGCAGTATGTATCCGTCGAAACTACATGGTCTCCCTGAGAGGAGCCCCGAGTGTTCGCCCAGAGCATGTGACTCCTGGGCCACACTCGCCCGGACGCGACGAACCGTCCGGGACGGGCACCGTTCAGCCGCCGTAGACGTGCGGTGCCAGGGTGGCAACGAACGGCAGGTTGCGATAGTTCTCGGCGTAGTCGAGGCCGTAGCCCACCACGAACTCGTTCGGGATGTCGTAGCCGAGGTACTTCACGTCGACGTCGGCCTGCGCGGCGTCCGGCTTGCGGAGCATCGAGGCGATCTCGACCGACTCGGGGCCGCGCGAGCGCAGGTTCGACACCAGCCAGGACAGCGTGAGACCCGAGTCGATGACGTCCTCGACGATGAGCACGTTGCGGCCCGTCAGGTCGGACCGGAGGTCCATCAGGATGCGCACCACCCCGGAGGACTTGGTGCCCGAGCCGTAGGACGACACGGCCATCCAGTCCATCTGCGCCTTGTGGTGCAGGCGGCGGGACAGGTCGGCCATCACCATGACCGCGCCCTTGAGCACGCCGACCAGGAGCAGGTCCTTGCCCGCGTAGTCCGCGTCGATCTGGGCGGCCATCTCGTCGAGCTTCTTGCCGATCTGCTCCTCGGTGAGCAGCACCTCTGCGAGGTCGGTTCCGACGTCGGACTTGTCCACGGGTCACTCCTGAGTCGTTGTGGGGGGTCTGACGCCGGTCCAGCCGTCCGAGGTCCCGGTCGGCGCGGCGCGCAGGAAAAGCCTGCCACACGCACGACGCGCCCGTGCGCCGCCCGGGAGCCCGGCCGGGCCCTGGCCGCTCCAGGACACGACGAACGCGTCGAGCGCGTCGACGTGCCGCGTGGTGGTGTCCGTGGGCCGGCAGCCGGCCGCGAGCGCCGCGAGCCGCAGGGCCCGGCGGCGCAGGGCCGGGTGGGCCGCCGCGAGGACGCCGACGTCGAGGGCGTGCTCGCCGGGTTCGGCCGCGCCGTCCTGTGCCGGAGCGTCCTGTCCCGCCGCCGTGCCCGACGCCGCCGCCCCCGCCCGCGCGAGGAGGTCGGCCGCGAGGGAGTCCAGCAGGTCGGCGTCGTCCCGGGCCTGGTCCGCCGTGCGCGCGAGGGCCTCGGCGACACCCGGCCCGAGCGTCGCCTCGAGCACCGGCAGCACGCGCCCGCGCACCTGCGAGCGCAGGGGCGTGAACCCGCCGGCGCCGCCTCGTCCGTCGGTGGGCGTCGCGCCCGGCCCGGCGTCGGGCAGCAGGTTGGTGGGGTCGGTCCAGAAGTCGAGGCCCGACGCCGCGCACACGGCCTCGGTCTGCGCGCGGCGCAGCCCGAGGAACGGCCGTCGGAAGACGCCCCGCTCGCGCGGCATCCCGGCGAGCGAGCGGGCGCCGGCGCCGCGCGCGAGGCCGAGCAGCACCTGTTCCGCCTGGTCGTCGAGGGTGTGCCCGAGCAGCACGCGGTGGGCGCCGGTCTCGGCGGCCGCCTCCTCGAACGCGCGGTACCGCATCGCACGGGCGGCGGCCTCGGGTCCGGCGGAGTCCGCGCCGCCCGGCCGGTCGGGGCGCCGCACCAGCACCGGGTCCAGGCCCAGGGCGCGGCACTGCTCTGCGGCCCGGGCGGCGACGTCGGCCGACCCCGCCTGCAGCCCGTGGTCCACGACCACCGCGCCCGCCCGGACGGCGTGCCCGCGCGAGCGCACCGACCGTCCGACCCGGCGGGCCTCGAAGGCCACCGCCGCGGCGAGGGCGAGGCTGTCGGCCCCGCCGGAGCAGGCGACCAGCACGAGGTCGTCCGGGCCCAGGCCGGACAGCGCCGCCCGGACCGCGGTGCGGGCCGCGGCGACGGCGGGGTCAACCCTGGCCACGGTCAGCCGTGCACCCGGCGCACCCACGCGCGGGCGTCGGCGATCTCCCGGGCGGTCGGCAGGTTCTCGGGCCCGGCCCAGACGGCGTTGAGCCCCTCGCGCCCCACGGCCCGCTCCACGGACCGCACGAACGCGGCCCCGTCGCGGTACTGGGCGAGCTTGGCCTCCATGCCGAGCAGCTTCTGCACGACGACGTCGAACGTGCTGCGCCCCTCGCCGTCGCGCCGCCGCTCGAACTTGGCCCGGATGCGCCGCACGGACGGCACCACCCGCGGCCCGACGGCGTCCATCATCACGTCGGCGTGCCCCTCCAGGAGGGCCATGACGGCGGTGATGTCGGCGAGCTCGGCCTTCTGGTCGTGCGTCAGCACGCCGTCCATGATGGTGCCGCCCTCGCCGCGCAGGGCGTCGAGCACGCTCCGCCCGATCACGGCGATCTTCCGGTCGAACCGGGCCTTGGCCAGCTCGGCCGAGGTCCGGGCCATGCCCGTGACCAGGCCCCGCGTGCGGCCGCTCAGGTGCCCCGACAGCCAGGGGGCCGCGGCGAACTGGAGGGCGTGCGTCTGCTCGTGCAGGCACACCCACAGGCGGAAGTCCCGCACCGGGACCTCCAGGGCGCGCTCGGCCTGGAGCACGTTGGGGGCGACGAGGAGCAGGCGGCCGGGTCCGGAGTAGGGGTCGAACTGGCCGAGCACCCGCCCGCTGAGCAGGGCGAGCACCGCCCCGATCTCGGCGGCGCCGGCCATCTGGGCGCCGGCCGAGGTGGCGCCCTTGGAGACCTCGGCGACGACGGACCCGATCCCGTCCGTCATGACGGCCATCGACTGGGTGTTCGCGCGCGCCCAGGTCGCCCGGTCCACCACCGCGACCGGGCTCAGCGCCGCGCCGCCGGCGGCCTGGGCGGCCGGCGTCATGCGCGTGGTCTCCAGCACGTGCCCGACGGCGTCGCCGGCCGCCGTCCGCAGGCCGCTCACCAGGGAGTCGAGCTCGTCGCGGTCGGCGCGGGGCCCGGGCGCGGCGAGGCGTGCCGCGATCTGGGCGGCCGCCGACCAGTCGACGATCTGAGGGGTTGCGGAGGCCTGGGTCACCGGACCACGGTAACGGCCAGGAGCGGTCGCGCGTCAGCCCTGGACGGAGTACGCCGCGAGGTCCCCGACGAAGTCGTCGTAGATGGACGTGGCGCCCGCCGTCTGCTTGGCGGGGATCGAGTCGGCGAGCACGGAGAAGACGAGCATCCGGTCGTCGGCGGTGATCACCGTCCCGGCGAGCGCACGCACCTTGGGCAGGCTCCCGGTCTTGGCCCGGGCGAGCCCCTGGGCGGGGTTGTCACCCGTGAACCGGCCGTGGCTGGCCGCGAGCGTCCCCGTCAGGCCCGCGATGGGCATGCCGGCGGCCTCGCTGCGCAGCTGCGGGTTCGCCGGGTCGACCATGACCCCGAGCAGGTCGACGAGCTGCTGCCCGCTCAGGTAGGAGCCGTCCCCGAGCCCGGAGCAGTCCCGCAGGCGCGCGCCGGTCATGTCGACGCCGAGGTCCTTCGCGGCGGCGATCACGGCCTGCGTGGCGCCGTCGTTGGAGCCCGGCAGTCCGGCGTCCACCGCGACGAGCCGCCCGAGCACCTCGGTGATCGTGTTGTCCGAGTACTGCATGGCGAAGCCGACGACCTCCGCGAGCGGGGCCGAGCTGACCTCGCCGAGCACCCGCGCGTCGTCCGGGGCGTTCTCGTCCACCACGGCCCCGGCGGTCTTGAGCCCCTGGTCCTCCAGGGCCGCGGAGAACGCCTCGGCGGCGTACTTGCCCGGGTCGGACGCGCGGGGACCGTTGTCGGTGTAGCCGTCGGACAGCAGGCCCACGTTGATCCCGACGGACGAGACGGGCGCGATGTAGCCGGCCGCGATGTCGGGGCTGGCGACGGTCGGCGCGATCTCGTCACCGGTGAAGAGCGTGTCGTCGAGCGCGACGCGCACCTCGGTGTCGCCTGTGACCTTGATCTTGGCGGCGACCTGCTGGGCGAGATCCGCCAGCCCGGCCCGGCCGTTAACCGCGTTTGGGTCGCCCTTGCCCTCGGACAGCATCATGTCGCCGCCGCCGACCAGCACCACCGTGTTGTCGTCGACGAGCACGGCCTTGGTGTCCAGCGTGCTGTTCGCCATGGACGACGTGAGCGCGGCGACGCCGGTGAACAGCTTCTGCGTGGACGCGGGGGTCATGAGCTTGTCCGGGCTCGACGAGCCGAGCACCTGGCCGGTCGCGCCGTCCGCCACCACGACGCCCACGCGCGAGCCGAGCCGCTTGTCCTTGGCCAGGTCGCTGACCAGGCGCTGCATCTCCACGCTGTCCGGCACCGGGGCGTCGTCCGGGAGGTCCTCCAGGAGCGCGACGGGCGCGGGCCCGTCAACCGCCCCGGGGGCGGACGGGAAGGGACTCGGCTCGGGCCAGGGCGCGGCGGTCGTGAGCATGCCGGGGACCATGTCGTACGCGTCCGCCACCAGGTACCCACCGAACAGTGCGACGACCGCGGCGACGGCAGCGCCGGAGCGCAACCCCCACTCCATGGGCATCCTCTCGATCGTCACGTGAAAGCCATCGCCAACTCTAGTCGCGGCAAACCACGCGGCGTGTACGACAGCGGCGATTCACGGGAAATTTCACCCACACCTGCCGTCAGTTCCCGCGCGCGTCGCGCACGCTGCGAATTATGCCGAACACGGACAGTGGTTCTGACCACAGGTCACGGTCGGGATACACGGCGCATGGCACACTGGACAGGCGCAAGACCGCCGCCGCGGTAAGACACTTCGGCGACCATCATCGAGAACTGGAGCACATCGGCGTGGAGTTCGACGTCACGATCGAGATCCCCAAGGGTCAGCGGAACAAGTACGAGGTGGATCACGAGACCGGACGCATCCGCCTCGACCGCATGCTCTTCACCTCGACGCGCTACCCGGACGACTACGGCTTCATCGAGGGCACCCTCGGCGAGGACGGCGACCCCCTGGACGCGCTCGTGCTGCTGGAGGAGCCCACGTTCCCCGGCTGCCTGATCAAGTGCCGCGCCCTCGGCATGTTCCGCATGCGCGACGAGGCCGGCGGCGACGACAAGGTGCTGTGCGTGCCGACCGGTGACCAGCGCGCGGCGTGGCGCCAGGACATCGACGACGTCTCGGACTTCCACCGCCTGGAGATCCAGCACTTCTTCGAGGTCTACAAGGACCTGGAGCCCGGCAAGTCCGTCGAGGGCGCCCACTGGGTGGGCCGCGCCGACGCCGAGGCGGAGATCGTCCGCTCGATCCAGCGCGCCAAGGACACGGGCTACTACGACAAGCACTGAACGGCCCGCACCCCGTACGTGTCAGACGTCCAGGTCACTCCGGTGACCTGGGCGTCTGACTCGTCTAGGGCCGGCCCGCGTAGGGCATCGCGCTCGACAGGCGCAGCGGGTTCTCGGACAGCGGATGCCCGGGCAGCGTCGCCTCGATCATCATGCCGCCGCCCGTGTACATGGCGACGTGGTAGATCGACGACGGGTCGCTCGGGTCCGACCCGTAGAAGATGAGGTCGCCGGGCCGCAGGGCTCCGTAGCCCACCTTGCCGACCGCCAGGTACTGCGAGCGCGACGTCCGCGTGATGTTCACGCCCTGGCTGGCCCACGACATCATCGTCAGGCCCGAGCAGTCGTACGACGTCGGTCCCGCGGCGCCGAGCAGGTACGGCGCGCCCAGCTTGGTCCGGGCCCAGGTCACGGCGCCGAGCCCGCGGCCCGCCGAGCCGGCCGAGACACCCGAGGTGGGCGGGACGGCGGGCGCGGCCGCCGGCGGTGCGTCCGACGTCGTGCCACCGCCGCCACCGCCGCCGCCACCACCCGAGCCGGAACCCCCGGAGCCGCCCGCACCGCCCGGCGCCTCCGCGGGCCCCGCCTCCTGGGCCCGCGCCTCCGCACGGGCAGCGTCCCGGGCCTGCTGCTGCCGTTCGAGCTCCGCCCGTGCCGCCGCCTCGCGCGCGGCCTCCGCGGCGGCCGCCCGGGCGGCCTCCCGCTCGCGCTCGATCCGCACGCTGGTCTGCCGCAGCTCAGCGAGCCGCTGCACCAGCGCCTGCCGCTCCACCTCGGCCGCCCGGGTGCGCGTCTCGAGGTCCGCCGCCGCGGCCTGGGCGGCGTCGAACGCGGACTCGGCCTGCTCGGCCGCCGCGTCGAGCTCCTTCTTCGCGGCCGTCCAGCGCGCGTCGGCGGACTCCGACACCGCCCGCGCGTCCTGGTACTCGGCCAGGGCCCCGCCGACCTTGCGCTGCACCGCCCGCTCGGCCGCGCTGCGGCCCACCATGTCGGTCACCGAGTCGGCCCGGAGCGCGACGCCGAGCGAGCCCAGGCCGTCGTCGCGCGACGACGCCCGGTACACCTCGGCGAGGCTCCCCCGCGCCGTCACCTCGCCCTTGTGCGCCTTCGCGGCCGCGGACCGGGCCTCCGCCACCGCCTGCTCCGCCTGCTCCACGGCCTGCTGTGCCTCGGCGTAGTCGGCAGCCGCGACCTGCACGCGGACCTGTGCCGCCTCGAGCTCGGAGCGCAGCGTCGCGAGCGCTGCCTCGGCCTGCTCGACGTCGAGCGTGCCGGCGGCGACCGCGTCCCGGGCGGCCTGCGCGTCCTGTGCGGAGGGCGGGTCGGCGGGCGGGTCCGCCTGCGCGCTGGGGCCCCACGGGAACACCAGCCCGAGGGCGAGGACCGCGGCCCCGAGGGCCCGGAGTGCCAGCACGCCGTGGATCCGTCGCATGATCCCCCCTTCCGATCCGCACCCCTTCGGCGTGTCGCCTTGCGCGGATCCTGTGAATCACTTCGTTGTTACCGGTCCAAATGTGCCCCGAGCATCCGAAGTGCGCATCCGGAAGGCAAAACGGCGCATAGGACGACACGGGTCCGGAGTCGCCCACGGCGTGTCTCATTTCTGCATCTCACGATTCAAGACACGTCTTTCGACCTCGCCTTGGTGCGTCTACGGTCACACCATGACTCGTCGAATGTGTTGTTGCTGATCCAGCGCACGTTCGCCTGCCCTCGGCCGCTCGGCCGACCTCCGCGTGCGCGCCCTCGAACCCGCCGCGGACCCATCCCCTGATGCGCAGGCCCTCCGGGGCACGCCGCGGCACCGCTCGGTCAGTTCAGCCAGAAGCACGCCACACCGCAGAGGAAGCAGGGAGAGCCATGACTCAGCCCCAGTGGTCGTTCGAGACCCGTCAGATCCACGCCGGCCAGGAGCCGGACCCCACCACGGGCGCCCGCGCCCTGCCGATCTACCAGACCACGTCGTTCGTGTTCCCCGACGCCGGGGTCGCCGCGGACCGGTTCGCGCTGAAGGACCTCGGCCCGATCTACACCCGCATCGGCAACCCGACGCAGCAGGTCGTCGAGGACCGGATCGCCAGCCTGGAGGGCGGCGTCGGCGCCCTGCTGGTCGCGTCCGGCCAGGCGGCCGAGTCCCTCGCGATCCTCAACCTGGCGCAGGCGGGCGACCACATCGTGGCGTCCGCGAGCCTGTACGGCGGCACCTACAACCTGCTGCACCACACGCTGCCCAAGTTCGGCATCGAGACCACGTTCGTGGACGACCCGCACGACCTCGACGCGTGGCGCGCCGCGGCACGCCCCGACACCAAGGCGTTCTTCGGCGAGACCATCCCGAACCCGCGCTCCGACGTGCTCGACATCGAGGGCGTCGCCGCGGTGGCCCACGAGACCGGCGTCCCGCTGATCGTGGACAACACCGTCGCCACGCCGTACCTCATCCGCCCCTTCGAGCACGGCGCCGACATCGTGGTGCACTCGGCGACCAAGTACCTGGGCGGCCACGGCAGCGCGATCGGCGGCGTGATCGTCGACGGCGGCCGGTTCGACTTCGCGGCCGACCCCGAGCGGTTCCCCGGCTTCAACACGCCGGACCCGAGCTACAACGGCCTGGTGTTCGCCCGCGACCTCGGCGTCGACGGCGCGCTGGGCGCCAACCTCGCGTTCGTGCTCAAGGCGCGGGTGCAGCTCCTGCGCGACCTCGGCGCGGCGATCTCCCCGTTCAACGCGTTCCTGCTCGCCCAGGGCCTGGAGACGCTCTCGCTGCGGGTCGAGCGGCACGTCGCCAACGCGCAGCACGTCGCTCAGTGGCTGGAGGCCCGGGACGACGTCCGCGGCGTCCACTACGCGGGCCTGGAGAGCTCGCCCTGGTACGGCAACGCCCAGAAGTACGCGCCGCAGGGCGCCGGCGCGGTGCTCGCCTTCGAGCTCGACGGCGGCACCGAGGCCGGCCAGGCCTTCGTCTCCGCCCTGCAGCTGCACTCCAACGTGGCGAACATCGGCGACGTCCGCTCGCTCGTGATCCACCCCGCGTCCACCACCCACTCCCAGCTCACGCCGGACGAGCAGGCGCTCTCGGGCGTGACGCCCGGCCTGGTCCGCCTCGCGGTGGGCCTGGAGAACGTGGAGGACATCCTGGCCGACCTGGAGCTCGGCTTCACCGCCGCCAAGAACCTCCTGGGCGGCGAGACGGACTGATCCACCCGCAGTACCCGGGGCGGGCACCGGAGAACCCTCCGGTGCCCGCCCACCACCCCGAGCCGCAGGAGGAGCCATGGCCGTCACCACCCCGAAGGCCGCTCACGGTGCCCTTGACCCGAGCATCCGCACCACGAGCGTCCCGTTCTCCGTGCGGGAGGACACGCACGGCGGGGGCGACGTCGCCACGCCCGGCCCGGCCGGACCCGTCGAGACCTCGCGCGCCCGGAGCAAGCCGCCCGTACCGCCGAGCGGCGCGTGGCGCGAGGGTGACGACCCCGGGCGCCGGCAGTTCGCCGACGTCGGCGCGTTCGAGCTGGAGGCCGGCGGCCGCCTGCCCGCCGTCCGCGTGGCCTACGAGACCTGGGGCACGCTGAACGCCGACGGCTCGAACGCCGTGCTCGTGCTGCACGCCCTCACGGGCGACTCGCACGTCACCGGCGAGGCCGGGACCGGGCACGTGACCCCCGGGTGGTGGAGCCAGATGGTCGGCCCCGGCCGGCCCATCGACACGGACCGGTACTTCGTGGTGGCGCCCAACGCGCTCGGGGGCTGTCAGGGCACGACCGGGCCGTCGTCGACGGCGGACGACGGGCGCCCCTGGGGCGGCCGCTTCCCCTACATCACGACCCGCGACCAGGTGGCCGTGGAGATCGCGCTGACCCGGGAGCTCGGGATCCGGTCGTGGGACCTCGTGATCGGCGCCTCGATGGGCGGGCTCCGCGTGCTGGAGTGGGCGCTGCTGGGGCCCGAGTCCGGTGTCCCCGTGCGCAACCTCGCCGCGATCGCGACCACCGCGCAGACCGGCGGGGACCAGATCGCGTGGGCGCACCCGCAGCTCGCCGCGATCCGCGTGGACCCGCGCTTCCGCGACGGCGACTACTACGACGCGGCCGACGACGACGGCCCGCACACCGGCCTGGGCATCGCCCGCCAGATCGCGCACACGACGTACCGCACGGGCTACGAGCTCGACCAGCGCTTCGGGCGCCTGCCGCAGGGCGGCGAGGACCCGTTCGCGGGCGGGCGGTTCGCCGTGCAGTCCTACCTGGAGCACCACGGCGACAAGCTCGCGCGCCGGTTCGACGCCAACTCCTACCTGGTGCTCACCGAGTCGATGCTGTCGCACGACCTGGGCCGCGACCGCGGCGGCGTCGAGAATGCGCTGAGCCAGATCACCGCGCGCACCCTGGTGGTGGCGGTGGACAGCGACCGGCTGTTCCCGCCCGCCCAGTCCGCGCGGCTGGCCCGCTGGATCCCGCAGGCGGAGTCGCTGCGGATCGTGACGAGCGACGTGGGGCACGACGGGTTCCTGGTCGAGGCGGACCAGATCGGCCCCATGGTGAGCGAGTTCCTCGGGTAACCGTCGCGCGCGCCGTCGGACACAGGCTTAGCGTGGCCGTATGGCAAAGCTCAATCCGTACCTCAGCTTCAAGTCCGAGGCCAAGGATGCCCTGGACTTCTACCGGTCCGTGCTCGGCGGCGAGCTCACCGTCAGCACCTTCGGCGAGAACCCCATGGAGGGTATGCCGACCCCCGACGAGGACAAGGCCCTCGTCATGCACGGGCAGCTCGACGCCCCGGGCAACCTCACGATCATGGCGGCCGACACGCCGTCGTTCATGGAGTATGTGGCGCCCACCAGCGGTGTCACCGTCTCCCTGACCGGCGGCCCGGACGACCACGACTACATCAAGGGCGCCTACGAGAAGCTGTCCGACGGCGCGACCCCGGGCCAGCCGCTCGAGCTCGCGCCCTGGGGCGACTACTACGGGGCGCTCACCGACAAGTTCGGGATCTCCTGGATGTTCGACATCGGGACGGAGCAGTCCGCCGGGTGATCTTCCGTTCGTCCCCGCCTACCTGGCCCGCCGCGGCGGGCCAGGTAGGTTGAACGGATGCTTGCCGCCTACGTGACCCGCTTCTCGCCCGACAGCCCGCTCGACGGCCTGGAGGTGGGCGAGCGACCCGAGCCGGAGACCCCCGAGCACTGGACCACCGTGGACATCCGGGCGGCGTCCCTGAACCATCACGACCTGTGGTCTCTGCGCGGCGTGGGCCTGCGGGAGCAGCAGCTCCCGATGATCCTGGGCACCGACGCCGCAGGGGTGGCCCCGGACGGGTCCGAGGTGATCGTGCACGGCGTGATCGGGGCCGACGGCCACGGCGTCGGGCCGAAGGAACCCCGCTCGCTCCTCTCGGAGCGCTACCCCGGGACCCTCGCCGAGCGGGTCGCGGTGCCCACCGCGAACCTGGTGCCGAAGCCCGCCGAGCTGTCGTTCGAGGAGGCCGCGTGCCTGCCGACGGCGTGGCTCACCGCGTACACCATGCTGTTCACGCAGGGCGGCCTGACGCCGGGCGACCGCGTCCTGGTGCAGGGCGCGGGCGGCGGGCTCGCGACGGCGGCGGTCGTGCTGGGCGCGGCGGCCGGCCTGGAGGTCTGGGTGACGTCGCGCTCCGCCGAGAAGCGGGAGCGGGCCGTCGCGCTGGGCGCGGCGGGCGCCGTCGAGACCGGGGCCCGGCTGCCGGCTCGGGTCGACGCGGTGCTCGAGTCGGTGGGTCAGGCCACGTGGGCGCACTCGATCCGCTCGGTGCGGCCGGGCGGCTCGGTGCTGGTCTGCGGCGCGACGTCGGGCGACGCTCCCCCGGCCGAGCTGACCCGCATCTTCTTCCAGGAGATCCGGGTCCAGGGCGTCACCATGGGCTCGCGGGAGGACCTGGGCGCGCTCGCCCGGTTCTGCGCGCGGACGGGCGTGCGCCCGGTGATCGACGCCGAGGTGCCGCTCGCGAAGGCCGCCGAGGGCCTGGCGCGGCTGGACGAGGGCGGACAGTTCGGCAAGGTCGTCGTCCGGCCCTAGGCCCCTTCACTTACAGGTCGGTCAGCAAACTTCGTCGAAAGCCTTGACCAGGGTCCGGAATGTCCGCGACCATCTCAGAGAGCGCTCTCTCAGATGGCTCAACGTGCCAGACCGACGTTCGAAGGAGCACGTCACATGCGCAGACACGTCCGCACGCTCGCGGCGGCGACCACCGCCGCGGCCCTGCTCGTCCTGGGTGCGATCACCCAGGTCACCACCGCATCAGCCGCCGCCGAACCGCTCTCCCAGGGCCGGGCGGTCACCACCTCCAGCACCGAGTTCGACTGGAGCACCGGCGCCGCCGCCGTCGACGGCGACCCCGGCACCCGCTGGTCCAGCGCCGCCGCCGACAACCAGTGGATCCGCGTCGACCTGGGCTCCGTCCAGGCGATCGACCGGGTCGTCCTCGACTGGGAGACGGCGTACGCGTCCGGCTTCCGGATCGAGACGTCCGCCGACGGTGCGGCGTGGTCCACGATCTACTCGACCACCACCGGCGCCGGCGGGGACCAGAACCTCGACGTCGACGGCACCGGGCGCTACCTGCGCCTGTGGGTCACCCAGCGCGCCACCCAGTGGGGCGTCTCGCTGTGGGAGCTGCAGGTGTTCGGCACCGGGGGCGGGACGCCCACCGACACCTCGCTGCTCTCCTACGGCAAGCAGGGCAGCGCCTCCAGCTCGCAGAACGACGGCACCTGCTGGCTCTGCGGCCCCGACAAGGCCTTCGACCTCGACCCGGCCAGCCGCTGGGCCGTCAGCCCCGACACGGGCTGGGTCGACGAGGGCTGGATCGCCGTCGACCTGGGGGCGGCCGCGCACATCAGCAGCGTCGTGCTGCAGTGGGACCCGGCGTTCGCGACGGCGTTCGACATCGAGGTCTCGGACAACGGCTCGACGTGGCGCACCGTGCACACCACCACGAACGGCACCGGCTTCAAGCAGACCATCCCGCTCGACGCCGACGGCCGGCACGTGCGCGTGCACCTGCGCGACCGGAGCGGCCCCTACGGCTACTCGCTCTGGGAGTTCCAGGTCTACGGCACAGGCGGGGCGCCCACCGCGCCCCCGGCCGAGCCCGCCGACCCCGACTTCGACGACCTCGACCTGGTGTGGAGCGACGAGTTCAACGGCGCGGCCGGCACCCCCGCGGACGGCTCGAGGTGGACCATCGACGCGGGCCTGCCCGCCAACAACGAGCAGCAGGTCTACACCCCCAGCGGCAACGGGTTCCAGGACGGCCAGGGCAACTTCGTGCTGGAGGCCCGACGGGAGGACCGGGACGGGCGGCAGTACACGTCGCACCGCATGAACACGTCGAACAAGTTCCACGCGCAGTACGGCCGGTTCGAGGCGCGCGTGAAGGTGCCGGAGGGCCGCGGCCTGTGGCCCGCGTTCTGGATGATGGGCTCCGACTTCCTGGACGGCCGCCCGTGGCCGTACAACGGGGAGATCGACATCATGGAGTTCATCGGCCAGAACCCGACCCAGGCCCACTCCACCCTGCACGCCCCGGCGTACAACGGCGGTGGCGGCTACGGCGGGGCGTACACCCTGCCCGACGGCTCGAAGATCTCGGACGGCTTCCACACCTGGGCCGCCGAGTGGGACAGCGAGGGCATCCAGTTCTCGCTCGACGGCCGCGACGTGTTCTACGCCGACAAGGACACCGTGGAGTCCACCCGCGGGCCGTGGGTCTACGACCACGAGTTCTACCTGATCCTCAACCTCGCGGTGGGCGGTGACTGGCCGGGTCCGCCGGACGCGAGCACCCCGTTCCCGTCCCGCATGCTCGTCGACTACGTCCGCGTCTACCAGTAACCCACTCACCCGTTGAGTGCTGGGTATCTGTCGAGTTCGCAGCCTGCGGGCCGCAGATACCCAGCACTCGACGAGGGGTATAAAGGGCGGGTGCAGCGTCCTACCCTGGAGGTCGTCGCCTCCGTCGCCGGGGTGTCCCGGGCGACCGTGTCGCGGGTGATCAACGGGGTGTCCACCGTCGATCCCGGGATCGTCGAGGTCGTGCGCCGGGCGATCGACGAGACCGGCTACGTGCCGAACCTCGCGGCCCGGTCGCTCGTGACCCGCCGCACGGGCTCGGTCGCGCTCGTCGTCTCCGAGCCGCCCGAGCAGCGTTCGCCGCTGCCGTTCCTCGAACGCCTCTTCACCGACCCGTACGTGGGCCGCGTGACGGCGGGGGCGCAGGCGGTGCTGCGGCCGCGCGACATCCACCTCGCGATCATCCCGGCCGACCCGCCCGCCCACGACCAGGTGGTGCGGTACGTGCGGCAGGGGCACGTCGACGGCGTCCTGCTCATCACGTCCAGCTCGGCCGACCCGCTGCCCGCGCGGCTCGCCGGCCTCGCCGTGCCGCTGGTGCTCTCGACCCGCACCACCGTGCCGGACGTCGCCTGGGTCGACCTGGACCAGGCCGCCGGCGGGCGGCTGGCCGCCGAGCACCTCGCCCGGTCCGGGCGCACCCGGCTCGCGGTGGTCGCCGGGCCCGCCGACGCGCCGTTCGGGCACGAGCGGCTGCAGGGGTTCCTGGACGGGGTGCGCGCCGCGGGCCTGCGCGAGCCCGAGGTGGTCCCGGCCGACTTCACGCGCCCAGGCGGCGAGGCCGCGGCCCGGGCGCTGCTGGCCGCCCGGCCGGACGTCGACGGGGTCTTCGCCGCGAACGACCTGATGGCGGACGGCGTCTCCACCGCCCTGCGCTCCGCCGGCCGGGACGTGCCCCGGGACGTCGCCGTGGTGGGGTTCGACGACTCGAGCGTCGCCGCGCAGGCCCATCCCCCGCTCACCACGGTGCGTCAGCCCGTCGAGGACATGGCCGACGCGATGGCGCGGCTGCTCCTCGCCGAGCTCGACGGCGGGACCACGGGCGGGTCGGCGACCTTCGTGCCCGAGCTCGTGGTGCGCGCCTCGGGCTGAGCAGGCTCAGGCGAACCGGCGGGAGAACTCCTCCACGAGGGTGGGGCCGGTGTCGCCGATGCGCCACACGCTCCAGCCGTCCGCGGTGTACGAGCCCGAGGCCGCGGTGGCGGCCGAGTCCGGGTGCCGGTACCGGGCGCCGTTGGCCAGCTCGATGGCGCCGTCCGGCAGGAGCATCGCCTCGAAGTGCTGGTTGCGCCGCGGGCGCGACCACACGATCCGGGTGGGCATGCCGATGCTGCGGGCCAGCGCCTCCAGGTCGGGGTCGTCCTCCTCCTCGAACAGCATCGGGGTGCTGGCCCGGATGCTCTCGCCCGGCGGCACCGGGCGGGCCGGCGCCTCGGGGGCGCTCGACGGGTACGGGTCGGTGGCGAACGACGTCTGCCCGTAGCCGTCGTCGGGTCCGGCCAGGTAGCCGCCGGACTCCCACGGGCTCTGCTCCACCACGACCGGCGCCGGGCCGTCGGCGTAGGGCGACTGGTAGCCGGGCTGCTCGCCGTAACCGTAGCCGCCCTGGTCACCGTAGCCGGAGGCCTCGGCGGAGTAGTCGTACGCGGGTGCGGCGCCCGCGGGCGCGAACGACGACTCGGACTGGTAGGCGGGCTCGCGCTCGTAGCGGGGCCGGGTGATCTCGAAGTCGGGCGTCTCCGGCTCGGGCGCGGCGGCGTAGGCGGGCGCCTCGTCGTACGGCGCGGGCTGCCACAGGTTCTCCTCGGCCGGCTGCGGCGCGGGGGGCGGCGGCGGCGCGTAGGGCGCGTCGGCGGACGGCGTCGGGCCGGACGCCGGGTAGCCCGGTGCCGGCTCGTCCGGCTGGCTGGAGGCCGCGAACCGGTCGGTGCGCGAGCGACGACGCACCGACGGGGCGGGCGCCGGGGCCGGGGCGGGTGCCGGCTCGGCGGGGGCCTCGGCGCGGGCCGGCGTGCTCGTCCCGCCCAGTGAGGACCGGTTCGCGGCGAGCCGCGGCGGGGTGCTCGGCGTCGGACGGGACTCCGCACCGGGGCGCACCCGGGAGACCGGGGCGCTCGGTACGGGCGGGGCG
>NZ_JBHWLR010000012.1:177994-185240 GCF_042731755.1 Promicromonospora sp. NPDC059942 | reverse complement strand
GGGGTGGCGAACCTCTCCCGGCCCACAAGCATTTTTTTTTTTTTTTTGTGGGGTTGGTTTTTTCGGGCGCCCCCCCCCCCCCGAGCACGGGCACGGGACGCCGCCGGGAGGTGGTCAGTCGACCGTGAACCCCTGCTCGTTCCCGTACTCGACGGAGCGCTGCTCCCAGGTCTGCAGGACCTCGGCGAGCGAGCCCTTGCCCGAGGTGTAGAACGGCGTGGCGATGTCGCCGTAGGTGCTCCGCGCCCACTCGAAGAACGGCGGGTACTGCCAGCCGACGGCGGCGATGTTCGACGCCTCCGCGAGCACCTGACCGGTCTTCTGGTCACCGAAGTACGGGTTCTTCACGTCCTGGAACTCCGGGCTGTCCAGCACCGACTTGTTCGGCACGAACGCGCCGGCGTCGACGCGGGGCTGCAGTCCCTCGCCGTGCGTGAAGTACTCGAGGAACTTGTAGGCCGCCTCCTTGTTGGCAGCGGCCTCCGGGATACCGAAGGACGAGCCGCCGTTCTCGGCGCCGACCTTCTCGCCCTTCTCCCACTGGGGCATGAGGGCGACCCGGAAGTCGCCAGCGGCGTCCGGCGCCCGCTCGGGCAGCGTCGAGGTGAGCCAGCCGCCCATGTTCTGCGAGGCGAGCGTGCCGTCGTTGAGCGCGCGGTTCCAGTCGTCGGACCAGGCGCTGATCTTCGTGTTGACCAGGTCCTCGTCGATCATCTTCTGCCAGAACGCGACCGCCTTCTGGGTCTCCGGGGCGGAGAAGTCGATGTGCACCGTGGTCCCGTCGACCTCGAACGGACGGCCGCCGGCCTGCCAGATCAGCGAGAGCAGGAAGAAGAGGTCGTTGGTGTCCTGGGTGATGTAGTAGTCGTCGCCCAGGGCCCGGATCTTCTTGGCGTCCTGGTAGTACTCGTCCCAGGTCGCCGGCGCCTCGTCGATCCCCGCCTTGGCGAAGGTCGCCTCGTTCCAGAACATGACGGCCGGCCCGAAGTCCGAGGGCAGAGCGTAGACGCCGTCGCCCATGACGACGTTGTTCCAGGCCGACGGGACGTAGTCGTCCGCCAGCTCGGTCGCGCCCAGCGGGCCGAGGTCGGCGAGCTTGCCCGGGACGGCGAAGTACGGGACCGCGAAGTACTCGAACATCACCAGGTCCGGGACACCCGATCCGGCCTGGATCGCGTTGTCGAGCGCCTGGTACTCGTCGGAGGACGAGCCGGCGTTCACCACCTCGACGTCGATGCCGGGGTTGGCCTTCTCGAAGCCCGGAACCGCGAGCTCGACCGTGCCGTCCCAGCTCCACACCGTCAGCTTCACCGGCTGGTCGGCGCTGCCGCCGCCCGCGCTCGCCGTGGTCCCACCCGCACCCGAGCACGCGGTGAGCGCACCGGCCGTCGCGAGCGCGACACCGACCGTCCATGCCTTGGTAAGAAGCCTCATCACCCTGTCCCTCCTCGTTGAGAGGTTGCGAAATAGTTTCGCAACTTTATCGATCAAGCACGGACTGTAACGACGGCTCGGGCGAGGCGTCAACAGGTTCACGAGGGGCAAATATCTGGATTGACGTCGCCCCGGGCTACCAGTAGCCTCCGAAACAATTTCGACGAAGGGAAACGCCATGGTTGGCCGGCCATCGAAGGAGCGGGCGACGCTCGCCGACGTCGCGCGACACGCCGGGGTCTCCACGAGCACCGCGTCCAAGGCGCTCAACGGGCGCCACGACATCGCCCAGGACACGCGCGAACGGGTCCTCGAGGCCGTCGCCGCGCTCGGCTACCGACCGACCACCCAGGGCGAGCCGCCACGCACCCGCACCATCGCCGCCGTCTTCGACGAACTGGCCTCGCCCTACGTCGCCAACGTGCTGGACGGCGTCCTCGCCGCGGCCACGAGCGCCCGCACCAATCTGCTGGTGCGCTCCGCACCCGACCGCGCGGTGCGGGCCACCCGCGCCGCCGCCCGGGCCTGGATGGCGGAGCAGAAGGAGTCCGGCGTGGTCGGCATCGTCGGCATCACGCTGGCCCGACCCAACGCGGTGCTCCAGGCCGCGAAGGAGGTCCGGATGCCGTTCGTGATGATCGACCCGGTCGACCTGGACGATCCCCGGACCGTCAGCGTCGGGTCGGCCAACTGGGCGGGCGGGCGCACGGCGACGGAACACCTGCTGGACCTCGGGCACCGCCGCATCGGCTGGATCGGCGGCCCGGAGGCGTCGGCCGCCGCCCGGGAACGTCTCCACGGCTACCGGGCGGCCCTGGACTCCGCGGGCATCGAGCTGGACCAGGAGCTGGTACGCAGCGACTCGTTCTCCATCGACACCGGCCTGGTGCACGGCCGCGCGCTGCTCGCCCTGCCCGAGCCGCCGACGGCGATCCTCACCGGCGACGACGAGATCGCCGTCGGCGTCCTCGCCGCGGCGCACGAGCAGGACGTCCCGGTGCCCGAGCGCCTGAGCGTCATCGGCTTCGACGACACGCCCCAGGCCAGCTGGACGACACCGCAGCTCACCTCGGTGCACCAGCCGCTGGCCGGGATGGGTCGGATGGCCGTCGAGACGCTGCTGGCCATGGCGGACGGCGTCCAGCCCGCGTCACGGCACGTCCAGCTCGCCACCAGCCTCACCGTCCGCGACTCGACCGCACCGCCGCCGGACCGTCGCTAGGAGCGGTCGGCGAGCGCGCCGGCACCTCGGCCAGGCCCGCGTCCGACGCGGCCCGGGCGTTGACACTCCGGGAGTTGCCCTCTACTTTATCGATAAATATCAGCGGGGTGGCTGCTCAAGGAAGAGAACCAGTGACCGATCGACTAGGCAGACGTGCGGGCGAGCGTCGACTCACGCACGACGATCCGGGCCGACATGACGGACTCGACCGCACCGCCGTCGGGCGCCTCACCGGTCTCGCCCGCCTCGACGCGCCGCAGGAGCAGCTCCATGATGCGCTCGGCCATCGAGTCGTTGTCGGGGTCCATGGTGGTCAGCCGCGGGATGAGGTACTCCCCCTCCGCGTCGTTGTCGAAGCCGACCACCTGGACGTCCTCCGGGACGCGCAGCCCGACGTCGGCCAGGGCCCGCAGCGCGCCCATGGCCGCCGCGTCGGTCAGCGCGAACGCGCCGTCGAACGGGGTGCCGCCGCGGTGCAGGCGCATGACCGCCTCGTAACCGTCCTTCGTGGTGAACGAGGCGGCGTCCACGACGAGGCGCTCGTCGACCGGCACGCCCGCCTTGGCGTGCGCGCTGCGGTAACCGCGGCTGCGCAGCGTCGCCATGCTGTCGACGCCGGTGTCCGGGCGGCCGCCGATCAGGGCGATGCGCCGCGCGCCGTGCTCCAGCAGGTGCGAGACCGCGAGCTCGGCGCCGCCGACGTTGTCCATCATCACGTGGTCGAAGGAGCCTGCCAGCCGGCGCTCGCCGAGCAGGACCACCGGGACCTCGATGCCGGCCGCCCGCACGTCCGCGGTGTCGATCTGCACCGGGCTGAACACCACGCCCTCGTAGGGCTTCACCCGCTCGGGCGAGATGGCGTCGAGCTCTCCCTCCCTGCTGGCACCGGTCCGCTCGATGATGACGTGGTAGCCCCGCGCGTGCGCCAGCGTGTCCAGCCGCGCCGCCAGGTGCGAGTAGTACGGCCCGTCCAGGTGCGGCACCAGCAGCCCGATGGCGCCGCTGCGGCCCACGCGCAGCTGCCGCGCCGTGGCGTTCATCCGGTAGCCGAGCCGGGCCACCGCGTCGAGCACGCGGGCACGGGTGTCCTCACTAGCTCCCGGCCGCCCGTTGATGACATTCGAGACCGTCATCGTCGAGACGCCTGCTTCATGTGCCACATCGCTCATCTTCACCACGCCGACCATCATGACACCCCGCGTCCGACGGCTGCGTCCGACCGTGCCGGTGTCACCCCGTGGCTCTGATCAAGGAGGATCCGAACCGCCGTGAAGCAGCTCCTGTACTCGAAGAGGCTCGCGCCCTATCTCTTCATCCTTCCCTTCCTCGTGACCCTCGCCGTCTTCTGGGTCGTCCCGCTGGGGCGGTCGTTCGTGATGAGCACCCAGGAGGTGCTCTACGGCCAGGCCACGTTCATCGGGCTCGACAACTACGAGCGGCTCTGGCAGGACCGCATCTTCTGGCAGGCCCTGTTCAACAGCCTGCGCTACATGGTCCTGACCCTCGTGCTGCTCATCCCGATCCCGCTGGCGCTGGCGGCGCTGATCAACTCGGGCATCGGCAGCGCTCGCATCAAGGCGTTCTTCAAGGCGTCGATGTTCGTGCCCGCGCTGACCTCCGTCGTCGTGGCCGGCATCGTGTTCCGGCTCATCTTCGCGGAGTCCGACACCGCGATCATGAACCAGGTCGCCGAGTTCTTCGGCTTCGGCCCGGTCCGCTGGCTGCGCGGTGACGTCACCGGTCTCGCGGCCCTCCTGGCCATCGCCCTGTGGCGGTGGACCGGCGTGAACATGATGTATTTCCTGGCCGGCATGCAGGCGATCCCGACCGAGTACTACGAGGCGGCCTCCATCGACGGCGCGAGCAGGTTCCGCCAGTTCCTGCACATCACCATCCCGAACCTGCGGCCGACCATCGTCTACGTCGTCACGATCAGCGTCTACGGCGGGCTGGCGATGTTCCTCGAGAGCTTCATGCTCTACGCCGGCAACAACTCGCCCAACAACCAGGGCCTCACGGTCGTCGGATACCTCTACCGCAAGGGCATCGAGGAGAACGACCTGGGCTTCGCCTCTGCCGTCGGCGTGGTGCTGCTCGTCATCGTCATGGCGATCAACATCTCCTATCTCGTCGCCAGCGGCACCTTCAAGAAGGAGGCCGCGTGATGGCCGTGCTCCAGGAACAGGACCGGGCGACGACCGCGCCCGCCACCGCCGCCCGACGTCGTCACGCGCCGTCCGCCGCCGCGTGGATCCAGTCGGTCCTGCTCATCGTGATGGCACTCATCTCCCTCGTCCCGCTGCTGGCCATCTTCGTGGGCACCTTCCAGGACGGGAACGAGGTGATCCGGCGCGGCATGACCTTCGACGTCGACCTCGGCACCCTGAGCCTGGACAACTACGTCCTGCTGTTCACGGACTCGGGCCCGTACTTCCGCTGGTTCGCCAACACGCTCCTGCTGACGGTCGGGCAGGTCGCCGGGACGCTGCTGGTGAGCGCGTTCGTCGCCTACGGCTTCGCGATGTACGAGTTCAGGACCAAGACGCTGTGGTTCATCATGGTGCTCCTGGTCATGACCGTCCCGTTCGAGATGCTCATGCTGCCCCTGTACGTGCAGGTCAACGACATGGGGCTGGCGGACACCTACGTGGTGATCGCGCTCCCGTTCCTCGCCTCGGCCGTGACGATCTTCTTCTTCCGCCAGTACTTCCTGGGCATACCGAAGGAGATCCTCGAGGCCGGGCGCGTGGACGGCGTGAGCGAGTTCGGCATCTTCTTCCGGCTGGTCCTGCCGATCACCAAGCCGGCCATGGCCGCGATGGCGATCCTCAACGGGATGCTCTGCTGGAACAACTTCCTGTGGCCGCTGCTGGTGCTGCGCAGCCCGGAGAAGTTCACGCTGCCGATCGGCCTGAACACGCTCCTGACGCCCTACGGGAACAACTACGAGCTGCTGATCATCGGGGCCTTCTTCTCGCTGATCCCCGTCCTCATCCTCTTTCTCGCCTTCCAGCGCTTCTTCATCGAAGGAATCACCGCGGGCGCGGTCAAAGGCTGACCGCACCTCAGACCGAACTTCAGGTCGAACCTCAGATCGAACGGAGAACAAACATGACCAGGCTACGGACGACGGTGTCCATGCTGACCGCCGCACTGGCGGTGACCGCGCTCGCCGCGTGCGGCGGGGGCCAGCCCGAGGCACCCGCCAAGAACGCCGACGGCTCCACGACGCTGAACATGTGGACGTTCGCGGACGTGCACGCCACGTACTACGAGGAGATGGCCGAGCGGTGGAACGAGGCCAACCCCGACCAGGAGATCGACCTCGAGGTCACCGTCTACCCCTACGACGACATGCACAACAAGCTGCAGCTCGCGGTGAACTCCGGTGAGGGCCTGCCGGACGTCGTCGACATCGAGGTCAACAAGTTCGCCAACTTCGTCAAGGGCGACAACCCGCCCCTGCTCGACCTGACGGAGGCGGCGGCGCCGTACAAGGACGACGTCGTCCAGGCCCGCCTCGACCTGTACAGCAAGGACGGCAAGATCTACGGGTTCCCGACGCACGTCGGCGCGTTCACCACGTTCTACAACACGGAGGCGCTCGAGGGCGCCGGCATCGACTACACGACCATCAAGACCTGGGACGACTTCCAGGAGGCCGGGGTCAAGTACCACGAGGAGACCGGCAAGGCGTTCGGGGTCGCCAGCACCAGCGTCATGTTCCTCGAGCCGCTCATCACGGCGCAGCTCGGCGGGCAGTACATCGACGCCGAGGGCAACGTGCAGGTCAACAGCCCCGAGGTCGTCGAGGCCCTCTCGATGATGAAGGACATGCAGGACGCCGGCGCGATCTCCACGATCCCCGGCGGGAGCCCCGACTCCGAGGAGGCGTACGGCGCGATCAACGACGGCGACTACGCCGCGATCGTCTACCCCGCCTGGTACACGTCCCGGTTCGTCGACTACATGCCCGACCTCGCCGGCAAGGTGGCCATCGCCCCGGCCCCGGTGCCGGACGACGCCGTCGTGCAGACCATCGGTGGCGGTGGCACCGGGGCGGCTGTCCCGGCCGTCTCGCCGAACAAGGACCTCGCCGCGCAGTGGCTCGCGTTCGCCAAGCTCTCCCCCGAGGCGAACGTCGCCGTGTGGGAGGTGCTGGGCTTCGACCCGGTGAACATGGCCGTCTGGGAGGACGAGGCCGTCACCAAGAACCCGGAGAACAAGTTCAACAAGTACTTCCAGACCAACCTGTTCGACGTGCTGAACGAGGTCAAGGACGGCATCGGGCACTTCGAGTCGTTCAGCGACCCCAACTGGCCCACGGTCGACGACACGTTCCGCACGGTCACGCTCAACGAGATCTACGAGAACGGCACCCCGGTCCAGGAGGCCCTGGACCAGACGCAGGCCGACCTGCAGAACCAGCTCGGCCAGTAGGCCCCGACGTCTGATCGCGCGAGGGGGGGGGGGGGAGGGGGGAGAAACGACCACGTGCCCTTTCATTCCCTAGGACAAGAAGAGCAGGCAACCCCCCCAAAAGGGGGGTACTTCGTCATCAGCAAAGGGGGATGTCAACTCTTCCACCTC
>NZ_JBHWLR010000012.1:168502-177984 GCF_042731755.1 Promicromonospora sp. NPDC059942 | reverse complement strand
CTGCGCCATAGAACCCGCTCTGGGCGCTGGGCTCCTTTTTTCGCGTTGTGGGTCTGGGTGGCCTGGCTTGTCTTCCCTCTTTTCCCCTCCCTTCTCGTCACCCCCCCCGGACTGCCCCCCCCGCCCCGACGCATGCCTCTACGCACCAACCATCGAGGAGTACATCACTCATGCTGTCCGCATCCGTCACCATCGACCCGGCGTTCGTCGTCGGACCGGTGCGCCCCCGTACGTTCGGCTCGTTCGTCGAGCACCTCGGCCGCAGCGTCTACACGGGCCTCCACGAGCCCGGCCACCCGACGGCGGACGCCGACGGCTTCCGGGGCGACGTCGTCGAGCTCACGCGGGAGCTGGGCGTCTCGACGGTGCGCTACCCCGGCGGCAACTTCGTCTCGGGCTACCGCTGGGAGGACGGGATCGGGCCGGTCGAGCAGCGGCCGCGCCGGCTGGACCTCGCCTGGCACTCGACCGACCCCAACCTCGTGGGCGTCGACGAGTTCATGCGGTGGTGCGCCCGGACCGGCGTCGAGCCGATGATGGCCGTCAACCTCGGGACGCGCGGCGTCCAGGAGGCGCTCGACCTGCTGGAGTACTGCAACGTGCCGGGCGGCACCACGTGGAGCGACCTGCGCCGGGCCAACGGCGCAGAGGACCCGTACCGGATCAAGATGTGGTGCCTGGGAAACGAGATGGACGGCCCGTGGCAGATCGGCCACAAGACGGCGCAGGAGTACGGGCGCCTCGCGGCCGAGACCGCGCGGGCCATGCGCATGGTCGACCCCGACCTGGAGCTCGTGGCGTGCGGCTCGTCGGGCTCCCAGATGCCCACGTTCGGCGAGTGGGAGCACACTGTGCTCACCGAGGCGTACGAGCACGTCGACCACATCTCGGCGCACGCCTACTACTGGGAGGAGGACGGCGACCTCGCCTCCTTCCTGGCCTCCGCGGTGAACATGGACCACTTCGTCGACTCCGTCGCCGCCACCGCCGACGCCGTCCGCGCGGCGGGCAAGCACACCAAGCACATCCACGTCTCGTTCGACGAGTGGAACGTCTGGTACCAGAAGCGCGCGGAGTCGCGCCCGCCGTCGGGCGACGACTGGCCCGTGGCCCCGGTGCTGCTGGAGGACCGCTACAACGTGGCCGACGCCGTGGTGGTCGGCAACCTCCTCATCTCGCTGCTGCGGCACACGGACCGGGTCCACGCCGCATCGCTGGCGCAGCTCGTCAACGTGATCGCGCCGATCATGACCGAGCCGGGCGGCCGGTCCTGGCGGCAGACGACGTTCCACCCCTTCGCCCTGACCGCACGGCACGCCGCCGGCGAGGTGCTGCGCCTCGCGGTGGACGCCCCGGTGCAGGAGACGGCGAAGTTCGGCCCGGTCCCGGTGCTCGACGCGGTCGCCACCCATGACACGGAGACCGGGGGCGTCGTCGTGCTCGCGGTGAACCGGTCGCTCACCGACGACGTGGCGCTCGACGTGGACCTGCGCGGCTTCCCGGGGCTCCGGGTGGTGGAGGCGCTCACGCTGTCCAACCCCGACCACACGTGGTCGGCCACGGCGGACGACGCCACGTCGGTGCTGCCGCGCGCGAACACCACCGCCAAGGTCGCCGACGACCGCGCGCACGTCGACCTGCCGCCCGTCTCCTGGTCGATGCTCCGGCTCGAACGGGCCTGACCCGATCGGGTCCGATCAGGGGCGCGCCGTCCGCCCCTGGGGCCTAGCGCTGGAGCGTCAGCAGCCCCGGCCGGTACGGGAGCAGGCCGTAGTCCCCGCCGGAGCTGGGCGAACGGCCCTGGTACAGGAGCTGCAGGTTGCAGGGGTCGACCGTCATGGTCTGGTCCGCCGTGGTCCGGAGCAGCTCACCGTGGCTGATGTCGTTGGTCCAGGTGGCACCGCTGTTGGCCTTGCCGGCGAACGGGTTGCTCTCCGTCGCCGCCTGCGGGGTCCACGAGCCGGAGAGGCTGTTCGCCGTGAACGAGCGGAAGTACCGCCCGTTGGCGCCGATCGCCTCGACGATCATCAGGTACTTGTTCTGGTCCTGGAGCTTGTAGACCTGCGGAGCCTCGAACAGGTTGTTCGTGGTGTCGCTCATGATGGTCTGGTAGGAGCTGCCGAAGCTGCCCGGGAAGCTGCCGATCGGCATGCTGGCCCGGTAGATCTTCCCGTTGTCCCCGGCGAAGAACAGGTACATGTTCGTGCCGTCGCCGATGATCGTCTGGTCGATGGGACCGGTGCCGGAGCCGGAGATCGATCCGGTGAACAGCGGGCTCGCGGCCGACCAGCCGTTCGGGTTCGTCGGGTCGCTGGAGGTCCGGTACATGAAGGGGGACGGACCCCACTGGTAGGTGAGCACCCAGATGTTCCGCGGGGCGAAGTAGAACAGCGACGGGGCCACCGTGGCGGACGACATCGTGTTCTGCGCGGCGCCGGCCATGCCCGACCAGCTGCTGAAGAGACTGAAGTTCATCGAGCCCCACGTCGTGCCCGTGTCGTGCGTCGTCGCATAGACGAGCTGCTGACCGTTGTAGGGGGCCACGGTGAAGTCCTTGAGCGAGACCCAGCCGGACTTCGGCGTGGCCAGGACGCCGGTGGAGCTCCAGCGGTAGGTCGACGGCAGGTCGCAGGTCGACGTCGTATTGCTCACGAGCGAGGCATCGTCGATATAGAGGCCGTCGGTGCCCGCAGCCGTCTCCACGTAGAACGACGCGGACGACAGCGTCCCGGACCAGGACACCGTCGCCGTGCCGGTCAGCTGCGTCCAGCCCGAGGAGCTGACCGCGCCCTGGCCGAGGTTGACGTAGCTCGTCGTGCCGCCCGCGGTCACGGCCAGCGTGACCCGGCCGGTCGGCGTCCCGCTCTGGGAGCGCACCCACACGCTCGCCGTGTAGCTGGTGTTGTTGGTGAGCGCGGACGTCACGGTCTGGGCCGGGCCGTTCCACGCCGCGGTGCGACCGGTCCGCAGGAGCGACCGGCTTCCACCGTGGACCGGGCTCGTGCTGGACGTCACCGTCCCTGCGCCGAAGACCGACCAGCCGGTCGTGCCGTTCTCCAGGTCCCCGTTCGTGAGCAGGTTGCTGCTCGCCGCGGCCGCCGGTGGGACCTCGGCGGGGCCTGCGACTGCCGGGACCAGCACCAGGGCCGCTGCCAGCCCGAGCGCGAGACGTGCGATGGACTTCCTCATCCTTCGCTCCTTTGCCTGTCGGGGCGCGACCGCCGTCGGCCGCGCCTGGGCATAACGTGCTGCCGCTGCCGACGGTGCGGTCGGCACCGTGGCCCCGGAGGAACCTGCTGCGCGGGCCAGGACGTGTGAGCGCTAACATCGTTGTTGCGAGAAGGCACGCGCGGGCAGCGGCAGATTTATCGATACAGTAGCGGGTGCCGCGGGCGCCGTACAGGCCTCAGCGCGCAGACGGGATGTCGCGCAGCATGCGACACAACGCCTCCAGGGCTCGCGGCCAGGCGCTGTCGGACATCGCGGAGAAGTTGACCACCAGCGCGTCCCGGAGCCCCGGACGCCTCTCGGCCGCGTCCCCGTGCCGGAACTCGGCCAGGCCGCCCACCAGAAGACCCCGCTCGACTGCGGCCCCGAGCGCCGCGCGCTCGGTCCCGGGCGGCAGCACCACCACCGCCTGCAGGCCCGCCGCCATGCCCGTCACCCGGACGCCCGGCGCCCGCTCGGCCAAGGCAGCGACGAGCTGCTCGCGCCGACGGCGGTAGCGAACCCGCATCGCCCGTACGTGCCGGTCGAACCCGCCCGACGTGATGAGCTCCGCGAAGGTCAGCTGGTCGAGGACGCTCGTCGTCTCGACCGGCCCCTTGACCGCGGCGACCCTCGGGACCCAGTCCTTGGGCAGGACCATCCAGGCCAGGCGCAGCGCCGGAGCCAGGGACTTGCTCGCCGTGCCGAAGTACGCGACCCGCTCGGGATCCAGCCCCTGGAGCGCACCGATCGGCTGCCTGTCGTACCGGAACTCACCGTCGTAGTCGTCCTCGACCACGAGCCCGCCCGTGCGGTGCGCCCACTCCAGCACCGCCGCGCGGCGGTCGGGCCCGAGCGCGACGCCGGTCGGGAACTGGTGGGCCGGCGTCAGGAGCACGGCACCCACCCCGGGCATGTCCGGCAGGTCACCGGTCCGCGCGCCGTGCTCGTCCACCCGGAGTGCCGGTATGCCGAGCCCGGCGTCGACCAGCAGCTCACGGTAGAGGTCGAGGCCGTACGACTCCACGGCGACCGCCCGGACGCCCTGCGCGGTGAGCGCGCGGGCGAGCAGCCCCAGCCCGTGGTGGAACCCCGAGCTGACGACGATCCGCTCCGGTGCGGCATACACGCCCCGCACCCGCGCGAGGTACTCCGCGAGCGCCGTGCGCAGCTCGATGCGGCCCAGCGGGTCGCCGTACCCGAAGGCCTCGTACGGTGCGGCCGCGAGGGCGCGGCGAGCGGCCGCGACCCAGGCGGTCCGGGGGAACTCGGCGAAGTCGGCGGCGCCCGGGACCAGGCCTTCGAGCGGACGCCGGCCCGGCCGGCGTCCGCGGGGCGGAGCGGGCCGGGCGGACGGCGGCTCGGGCCGCGCCGCAACGCGGGTCCCGGAGCCGTGCCTCGCCGTGAGCCAGCCCTCGGCGACGAGCTCGGCGTAGGTCTCGGTCACGGTGCTGCGCGCGATGCCGAGGTCGCCGGCGAGCGTCCGGGAGGCGGGCAGGCGGGTGCCGGCCGCGAGCCGCCCCGAGCGCACCGCCTGCCGGAGGGCGTCGGTGAGTCCGGCGCGGACGCGCGGGCCGCGGGGTTCGACGTGCAGGTCGATCCCGGCCGCGGACAAGACCTCCACGGCGGAAGTGGTCTGCGAATCCTCCATGAAAGTGGACGGTAGACCCAGACCTCTTCGTTCGTACAGTCGACGGCATGCGCACTCTCCCACCGGCCCCCGCCCTCGCGGGCACGGCCCTCGCGTTCACCAGCATGTATCTCGCCGCCGGCGCGCTGACACCTCTGCTCGTCGTCTACCGGGATCGGTGGCACTTCGCACCGTCGCTGCTCACGGTGGCCTTCGCGGTGTACGCGGTCGGCTTTCTCGTCGCGGCACTCGTGCTGGGCTCCCTCTCGGACCATCTGGGACGACGGCCCGTCCTGCTCGGCGCCCTGGCGGTGCAGCTCGCGTCCGACCTGATGTTCCTGTTCGCGCCGGACGTCGGGTGGGTGATCGCGGGACGCATCGTGCAGGGTGTCGCGAGCGGTGCGGCGACCGCCGCCTTCACCGCCGCGCTGGTCGAGCACGCACCGGCGGGCCGCGAGCGTCTCGGCCCGGTCCTCGGCAGCGTCGGGCTCACGGGCGGCCTGGCCGTCGGCTCGCTCCTCGCCGGCCTCGCGATCCAGCTCACGCCGTCGGCCGACACGATCGTCTTCGTCACGCTGAGCGTGCTGACCGTCGTCGGCGGCCTCGCCGTCGCGGCGTCCCCGGAGACCGTCCGTCGCGGCCCCGGGGCCCTCCGGTCGATGATCCCCCGGGTCGCCGTGCCGCCCACGGCCCGCCCCGAGTTCCTCGCGGCGGCCCCCGTGGTGGCGGCGGTGTGGATGCTCGCGGGTCTCTCGGGCGGCCTCGCACCGAGCATGGTGCACAGCGTGTTCCACCTCGACAGCGGCCTGCTCGACGGACTCGCCGGGTTCATCGCCCCCGCGGTCTCCGTCGTCGTCGGCCTGTCGTTCACCCGCGTGCACCCACGGACCGCGGTCACCCTCGGGATCTACGCGGCGGCCCTGGGCGCCGTCGGGATCGTCGGCGGAGCCTGGGCCGGCAGCCTCGGTGCGATGTTCGCCGGGCAGGCAATCGCCGGCGTCGGGTTCGGCGCGGCGTTCACCGCGGCCCTGGGCCTGATCATCCCGCTCGCGCCCGACCGGCAACGGGCAGCGGTCGTCGCGGGGATCTACGTCGTGTCGTATCTCGGGCTGGGGCTACCCGTCGTCGCCGCCGGCCGGCTCACGGACGCCGTCGGGGTGGTACCCACCGTCGGCTGGTACGGCGCGGTCGTCGTCGCCCTCTCCCTGCTCAGCCTCGGCGCCCAGCGACGCCTGACGCACCGCGGACCACGGCGGGACGCCGCCGACGCGGCCGGCCCCCGCCGGCTCAGCCGGACCTGACCACGGCCCAGGACGAATGACCCCCACAACACATGACCCCACCAGGAACGACCCCCCAACAGGAAGAGGTAAGCACATGCCCAGCACCAACGAACGACGAGTTTTCCTCGCCGGCGCATCCGGCGTCATCGGCCGGCGGCTGGTCCCGCGGCTGGTCGAGGCCGGCTACGTCGTCGGCGGGATGACTCGCTCCCCCGGCAACGCCGACCTGCTCAGGCGGCTCGGCGCCGAGCCGATCGTCTGCGACGTGTTCGACCGCGAGCGGCTGATCCAGGTGGTCGGCGACTTCGCCCCCGACGTGATCCTGAACGAGCTCACCGACCTGCCGGACGACGTCGAGAGCATCGGCGACCACGCAGAGCTGAACGCTCGCATCCGCACCGAGGGGAACCAGAACCTGATCGAGGCCGGTCGCAAGAGTGGTTCGCCGCGGTACCTCGCGCAGACGGTCGCCTGGCAGCTGCCCGACGGGCCGGACGCGCTGGCCGTGGCCGAGCTGGAGCGCTCGACCCTCGCCGAGGGCGGCGTCGTGCTGAGCTACGGGCAGTTCTACGGCCCGGGCACGTACAACGAGGGCCCGGTCCCCGCCGAACCGCGGGTACAGATCGACCGCGCCGCGGAGCTGACCGTCGAGCTGCTGGACGCCCCTTCGGGTGTTGTCGTCATCACCGACTGAGGCATCCCGGCCGCGGTCGTGGATCGGGGTGGACGCGCCTGTCGCGTCCACCCCGCTGTGCTCCCCTGCCACACCTGCCCACCGCGCCCGCTCAGCCCGCAGGCGTGAGTGCGTGCTCGAACGCCTTGAGCGCGATCGCGGCGGACTGCATCAGCTCGTCGCGCGTGGCGCCGGCCGACGCGTGGACGGCCTGCCCCTCGGAGACGACCATGACGTACCGGGCGAGGACCACGGGGTCGGCGTCGGCGGGCAGGTCGCCCTCGTCACGCGCCCGGGCGAACCGTTCGGCCAGCGCGTCCTCGCCCGTCCGGCGGCTGCTCGCCAGGAACTGCGTCACGGTGTCGTGGGCGGGGTTGGCCGACAGCCCGCCCTGGATCGACAGGCACCCGGGCGGACGGTCGGGCTGCGTGAGCGCGGCGGCGTTGCGGTCGAGGTAGTCGCGCACGACCTCGAGCGCCGTCGGGCGCGTGAGGGCGTCGCGGAAGTAGGCGAGCTCCACCTCGGCGTAGCGCCGCACCACCTGCTGGAACAGCTCCTCCTTGGTGCCGAACACCGCGTACAGGCTCGGCTTGTTCACGCCCATCCGCTCGGTCAGCTCCGCGACGGCCGTGCCCTCGTAGCCCTGTCGCCAGAACACCTCCACCGCGCGGTCCAGCGCCGCCTCGGCGTCGAACGTCCGTGGTCTCCCGCCCGCCATGACTGCTCCCTCCAGGGTGACTCCGCATCCGGCCCGCCTAGTTTACAACCGATCGTTCAGAAATTGCGCGGCACGGGTTCCGGGTGCTACGTTCCGGGTTATTAACCGCTCGGTTAGAAACTAGGAGACGATCATGACGGCAGGACGTGAGCTGGCCAGGACCCTCGGCCCGCTCGGCGTGTGGAGCATGCAGCTGCGGTCCGCGGACCGGCCGGAGGTGCAGGACGCGGCCGCCGAGCTGGACGAGCGGGGGCTGCGCACCCTGTGGATCCCGGGGCTCGACGGCACCGGCGTGCTCGCCGACGCCGAGCACCTCCTGCGGGCGGCGCCGCGGAGCACGGTGGCGCTCGGCGTCCTCGGCATCTGGGGCACGCCGGCCACGGAGGTCGCGCACGAGGTGGCCGCGCTCGACCGGCTGCACGGGCCCCGGACCGTCGTCGGCCTCGGGATCAGCGACCCGCGGTCGGCGCGCAGCCACGGGCAGCGGTTCGGCCGGCCCGTCGACTCCATGGCCCGGTACCTCGACGACCTGGACGCCGCGCCGACGCCACCCGCCGCGAACCGGCTCCTGCTCGGCGCGCTCGGGCCCCGCATGGCGGCGCTCGGCGCGGCCCGCACCGCGGGCACCCACCCGTTCCTGGTCACGCCGCAGTACTCCGCCGACCTGCGGGCCGACCTCGGGCCCGACCCCCTGATCGCGCCGCACCAGGCGGTCGTCCTGGAGACCGACCCGGACCGCGCGCGGGCCGCCGCCCGGGCCGGCGTGGGGGCGTTCGTCGGCTTCCCCAGCTACCAGAACAACCTGCGCCGCCTCGGCTTCGGCGACGACGACCTCGTGCCCGGCGGGAGCGACCGGCTCATCGACTCGATCGTCGCCTGGGGCGACCTCGACGCGATCCGGACGCGGCTGCGGGAGCACCTCGACGCCGGGGCCGACCACGTCGCCGTCCACGTCCTGGGCTCCGCGGACCTGCCGATGCCGGCCTGGCGCGAGCTGACGACCCTCCTGCCGGCGCTCGCCGGCGCCTGACCCACCGACCAACCCTGCACACACCACCACGAGAGAAGAAGATCGACATGGGACAGCTCCAGAACAAGACCGCCCTGGTCACCGGCGGCACGTCGGGCATCGGCCTGGCCACCGCCCGCAGGTTCGCGGACGAGGGCGCGCACGTCTTCGTCACCGGCCGCCGGCAGGCCGAGCTCGACGCCGCCGTGGCGCAGCTCGGCCGCGACGCCACGGGGATCCGCGGCGACGTCGCGGACCTCGACGACCTCGACCGCGTCTTCGCGGCGGTCGCGGCGCGCGGCCACGGGCTCGACGTCCTGTTCGTCAACGCCGGGGGCGGCCGCTTCGCCACCCTCCAGGAGCTGACGCCGGCAGGCTTCGACGAGACCTTCGGCATCAACGTCCGCGGCACGGTGTTCACCGTGCAGAAGGCCCTGCCCGTGCTGAATGACGGCGCCTCCGTGGTGATCACCGGCTCCACCGCCGCCAGCAAGGGGGCCGCGTCGTTCGGCGTCTACTCGGCGACCAAGGCCGCCCTGCGCTCCTTCACCCGCACGTGGGCCGGGGAGCTGGCCGGCCGCAACATCCGCGTGAACGCGATCGCCCCCGGACCCACCGAGACGCCCGGGCTCAGCGGCCTGGCGCCCGATCCCGCCCAGGCGCCCGGCCTCCTGACCGCGCTCGCCGGCAACGTCCCGCTCGGCCGGCTCGGCCGCCCCGAGGAGATCGCCAACGCCGTGCTGTTCCTGGCCTCCGACCAGAGCAGCTTCGTGACCGGCACCGAGTTGTTCGTCGACGGCGGTGAGGTGCAGCTCTGAGGCCTGCCGGACCGGCCGGAACGTCGTCGGGGGGAACCCAGGGCCACCCCCGGTGGGCCGCGGCTTTTAGGAAAACCCAAAGGGGGGACAAGAAGAGAACCCCCCGTGTGGAAAACACAAAGAAAAAAAAACAAAAAGAAAGAA